>JAKAMA010000171.1 GCA_021813085.1 Chloroflexota bacterium
GGCAACATCGGCGACGGCAAGATCTTCGTGTCGCCCGTCGAGCAGGCGGTCCGCGTGCGCACCGGCGAGCGGGGCGACGTCGCCGTGTAGGCGCGCCGCCGCGAGGTCTGGTACCTGGAGAGCGGGGGCGGGCATCGGGCCCGCCCTCGCCGTCCGCCCGCACGCGCATCGGAGGTCACCGCGATGCTCACGCTCGTACCCGAAGCGATCGAGACCTACGCCGCGCAGCACACGACGCCGCTGCCGCCGCTGCTCGACGAGCTCGTCGCGACGACGCGCTCGTCGATGGGCGAGGCTGCGGGCATGCTCTCCGGCCAGGTGGAGGGCACGCTGCTGCAGGCGCTCGTCGCGGCGGCGGGCGCGAGGCGCGTCCTCGAGATCGGCACCTTCACCGGCTTCAGCGCGCTGATGATGGCCGCCGCCCTCCCGGACGACGGCGAGCTGATCACCTGTGACCTCGACCCGAAGGCGATCGCGCTCGCGCGGAGCTTCTTCGCGCGCAGCCCCGACGGCCGCAAGATCACGCTCGTCGAAGGCCCCGCGCTGGAGACGATGAAGACGCTGCGCGGGCCGTTCGACGTCGTCTTCATCGACGCCGACAAGGAGCGCTATATCGCCTACTACGAGGCGGCGCTGCCGCTCCTCGCGCCGCGCGGCTTGATCGCCGTCGACAACGTGCTCTGGAGTGGCCGCGTGCTCGACCCGAAGGAGAAGAGCGATCAGGCGATCGTCGCCTTCAACGAGCACGTGCAGCGCGACCCCCGCGTCGCCAACGTCCTGCTCAGCGTCCGCGACGGCGTCATGCTCGTCCGCAAGGTGTAGTCGTCACGGATGACGCCCGGCCGGCTACTCGCCGTAGCTCCATCCCATCGCCCGCAGCGTCAGCGGCTCGGCCTCCCGCTGGGCGCCGCCATCGACGACGCGGCCGATGGCCAGCTCGTGGTCGCCCGCCGGGACGATCTGCTCGACCGCGCACTCGAGCCACGCGGTCGCCTGCTCCAGGATCGGGCAGCCGGTCTCCCCCGTGCGGAAGGCGACGCCGCCCAGCTTGTTGCCGGCGCGCCGCTGCGGTTCCACGAACTTCTCGATCAGCGCCGTGTCCTCCTCGGCGATCACGTTGACGCTGAACACCCTGGACGCGCGGATGTTCGCCATGGTGTGCGACTGCGCCTCGACCGCGACCGCCACCATGCGTGGCTCGAACGACACCTGCGTGAGCCAGTTCGCCGTCATGCCGTTGACCTCGTCGCCGTTCTTCGAGCCCACGACGTAGAGCCCGTAGGAGATCTGCTCCAGCGCTGGCTTGGCTGCTTCCGGTGGCATCTGCGCGTCCTTTCGTCCCCCGGCCCTGGGCCGTCGCAAACGGATCGTTACCAGCGTAGCGCGCGGCGGGGGCCGTTTGTCCGGCGCCTGCACGCGCTCTAGGATCATCCTGTGTCCGGACCGTCCGATGCCCTGCGTCCTGCCGGCGGCCGCGGCCGCGCCTTCCTCGGCGTCCGCCGCATGGAGCCGCAGGACGATGGCGTCCACCTCTACGACGACGCCGGCAACGAGCTCGCGGTCGTCGCCTACGGCGAGACGGTGTACATCAACGGCCGCGTCGTCACGTTCCGGGCGTAAGCCCGGCCGGCTGTCCGCCCTGATGGCATCGCCTGTGCCCACCCCCGCTCCCCGGCGCGGTGAGGTCGGCCACCGCCCGTCGCACCCGGTTGTAAGGGATCCGGCCCCCGCTGGTGTAACTGGCAGGAGGGCGGATGTCCCGCCCTCATTGTCGGGCGACAGCTCAAGGAAAGGAGACGGCAACATGGCTATCAGTCCAGGACGGGAGGCGGATCGGCCTCAACTGGCGCCAATCGGTGGGGAAGCTCACCGCGGCGCCGACGAGATGTTCTGCCGGAACTGCGGTCGCGTCATTCCACAGGCGGCCGCCATTTGCGTCGGGTGCGGCGTCGCCGCGAGGCGAGCATCGGCGACGGGCAGCGGGACGGGCGAGCCGAAGAGCAAGACCACCTCCGTCCTGCTCGCCATTTTCTTCGGCGTCTTGACCTGGCTCTACACGTACCGGGAAGACGCCACGAAGTTCTGGATCACCGTCGGGATCAGCGTGGTCAACCTCGTGCTATCGATCTTCACGCTTGGCCTCTGGCTGATTGTCGCATTCCCGGCCGGGATCGGATTCTGGATCTGGGCTATCGTCGATACCGCGACGAAGAGCGACGAATGGTACGCGAACTACTGATCGGCGACGTCCCGGGGTCGTAACGCTGCAAGACGGACAGACAGGGGCACTCACGGCGAGCGCCCCTGTCGCGTCTCCCGCCGCACGACGCCCAGCGGGTACACTGCCATCGTGAAGTTCGCCGTCCTCGTCTTCCCCGGCACCTGGTCCGAGCGCGACTGCCACTACGTGCTCACGCACGAGATGGGCCAGCAGGCCGACCTCGTCTGGCACCGCGCGCCGGACCTCGATGCCTACGATGCCGTCGTGATCCCCGGCGGCTTCTCGTACGGCGACCACCTGCGCACCGGCGCCATCGCCCGCTTCTCACCGGTGATGGACGCCGTCCTGCGCCACGCCGAGGCCGGCAAGCCGGTGATCGGCATCTGCAACGGCTTCCAGATCCTCTGCGAGTCGCACCTGCTGCCCGGCGTCCTGATGCGCAACGACTCGCTCGAGTTCCGCTGCATGCCCACGCACCTGCGCATCGAGAACGCGCGCACGATCTTCACGCGCGCCGGCCGCGAGGGTGACGTGCTGACCGTCCCCATCTCCCACGGCGAGGGCAACTACTACGCGGACGACGACACCATCGCGCGGCTCGAGGCGGAGCGCCGCGTCGTCTTCCGCTACGTGACGCCGCAGGGCGATGCCACGCCCGCCGCGAATCCCAACGGCTCGGCCCACAACATCGCCGGCATCATCAACGAGCGCGGCAACGTGCTCGGCATGATGCCGCACCCCGAGCGCTCGTCCGAGCCACTGATGGGCGGGGTCGACGGCCTCGTGATCTGGCGGTCGATGGTCGAAAGCGCCGTCGCCGCCACCGCCTGACCGCAAGAGCCAGCGCATCCCGGCCGCATCGTCCGGCCTGCGGCGCGCGGCCATTGACATGCGCGTCAGCGCACCGCGAACACCCGGTACCCCACGCGGTCCTTCCCGACCCACCCCGTCCCCACGCACACCGTCGTGTTCAGCCAGGCGTAGCGCGGGTCGCCCGTCTCGAAGCGCGGCGTCGTGCGGAAGTAGTAGTCGCGCGCGCTCACGTCCTCGCCCGACGTTGCGCGCCGCACGACCTCGGGCCTCGCATCGAGCACGCCCCGATACGTCATCAGGATCAGCGCGCCGTCCTCCGTCGCCAGCGTGGCGCGCACGTCCAGCTCGCCCGCGCCGTTCGCCAGCGAGAGCCACCAGTCGCCGCCGCCCGGACGGTAGCCCCCGCGCAGCCGCGGCCCCGCGAACGTGCCGCCCCGCACGATGAACACCAGACGCCGCCCGTGCGGCCCCGCGCCGATGTCCTCCGCCGGCTCCAGCTCGATGTCCGCGTCGAAGAGCCACTCCGTCGTGATCGTGTCGGGATAGTCCGGCATCTCGTCCTCGCTTCCGCGCAGCGCCGATGCGCCATTGTCGCCGCCCGCCCGCCCGCCGGCAATCTGTGCGTCCGCCGTCCCCCCGTCTGTTGTCTGTTGTCTGTCGTCTGCTGTCTGTCGTCTGTTGTCTCCCGGTCTGCTGTCGTTCGTCCCACGCCGCTGATGGACTGTGCGGGACCCGCGCGCAACAATGAACTGCATCCCGGCCCCAACGCTTCGAGACCACGGGAGGAACGCCATGACCATCCGTTCGATCAACCCCGCCACGGAAGAGACGATCGCCGAGTTCGCGGAGCACGCGCCGGAGCAGGTCGAGCAGATGCTGGCGGCGGCCGCGCGCGCGTCGCACGACTGGCGGCGCACACCGCTCGACGAGCGCGCGCGCCTGCTGCGCGCCACCGCCGCGCACCTTCGCGCCGCCCGCCCGCACTACGCCGCGTTGATCACCGCGGAGATGGGCAAGCCGATCACGGAGGCCGAGGCCGAGATCGAGAAGTGCGCCTGGTGCTGCGACTACTACGCCGACGCGGGCGCCGGCTTCCTCGCCGATCAGCCGGTCGAGACGAACGCGCGCGAGAGCTACGTCGCGTTCCGTCCGCTCGGCGCCGTGCTCGCGATCATGCCGTGGAACTTCCCGTTCTGGCAGGTCTTCCGCTTCGCCGCGCCGGCGCTGATGGCGGGCAACGTCGCCCTCCTCAAGCACGCCGCCAACGTGCCGCAGTGCGCCCTCGCCGTGGCCGAGGCGCTGCGCGCGGGCGGCCTGCCGGAAGGCGTCTTCCAGACGCTGCTCGTGCCGTCCGGCGCCGTCGAGCGGATCATCGCCGACCCGCGCGTTCACGCCGTCACGCTCACCGGCAGCGACGTCACGGGCGCCAAGGTCGCCGCCGCCGCCGGCCGCGCGCTGAAGAAGACCGTGCTCGAGCTCGGCGGCTCCGACCCGTTCGTCGTGCTCGAAGACGCGGACCTCGCGCTCGCCGCGGAGACCGCCGTGCGCGCGCGCTTCCTCAACGCCGGCCAGAGCTGCATCGCCGCCAAGCGCTTCATCGCCGTCGAGGCCGTGGCCGGCGAGTTCACGGAGCGCTTCGCCGCCGCGGCCGCACGGCTGGTCGTCGGCGACCCTGCCGACCGTACGACGCAGGTCGGGCCGCTGGCACGCGCCGACCTGCGCGACGCCCTCGAGCGGCAGGTGCGCGCGTCGGTCGCGGCCGGCGCACGCGTCGTGCTCGGCGGCGCGCGCATCGAGCGCCGCGGCTATTACTTCGCGCCGACGGTCGTCGCCGACGTCGCGCCCGACATGCCGATGTCCTGCGAGGAGACCTTCGGCCCCGCCGCCGCCATCATCCGTGCACGGGACGAGGCCGATGCCCTGCGGCTCGCCAACGACTCCCCCTATGGCCTCGGGGCCTCGCTCTGGAGCCGCGACGCCGAGCGCGCCCGACGCCTCGCCGGCCAGGTCGAGTCCGGCTCCGTGTTCATCAACGGCATGGTCGCGTCCGACCCGCGCCTGCCGTTCGGCGGCGTCAAGCGCAGCGGCTACGGCCGCGAGCTGTCCTCCTTCGGCATCCGCGAGTTCGTCAACGTCCAGACCGTCTGGATCGGCCCAGGGACGTAGCGCCACCGCGAAGCCGCTGCCAGCCTTGCGGTTCGCGCTTCGAGAACGGTCGCTGCTATTTCCATAGCACGAAATCGCGGCTGCTCTTCCGCGCATCAGCTTCGGTCTCTATAATGCCGCTCGATACGCGCCCCGAAGCTCTCTTCGCTGCCCTTCATCGGACGCAGGACTCATGATCAACCCTCTGACCGCGCTCCTCGGCCTGTTCTCGCACGACGTCGGGATCGACCTCGGCACGGCGAACACCCTCGTCATGGTCAAGGGGCGCGGCATCGTCATCGATGAGCCCTCCGTCGTCGCCATCGACCGCCAGACCAAGAAGATCCTCGCGATTGGCGCCGAGGCCAAGCGCATGGTTGGCCGCACCCCCGCCAACATCGTCGCCGTCCGCCCCCTCAAGGACGGCGTCATCTCCGACTTCGAGGTGACCGAGCGGATGCTCCAGTACTTCATCCGCTCCGTCCACGAGCGTTTTGGCTTCGGCGTGCCGCGGCCCCGCGTCGTCATCGGCATCCCCAGCGGCGTCACCGAGGTCGAGAAGCGCGCCGTCCACGACGCAGCGCTCAACGCCGGCGCCCGTGCCGCCTACCTCATCGAAGAGCCGATGGCCGCCGCGATCGGCGCCGGCCTGCCGATCATGGAGCCCAACGGCTGCATGATGGTCGACATCGGCGGCGGCACCACCGAGGTCGCC
>JAKAMA010000172.1 GCA_021813085.1 Chloroflexota bacterium
CCGGTCGCGGCGAACGCCCGCGCGAGGATGGCCTCAATCGTGTCGCCTGTACCGATCGGTGAGGTGCTCCGGTTGACGATCACGGGATAGTCACCAGATCGCTGCAAGGCCTGCACGATCTGGCCCACGGCCGCCCTCACGTAGCGGAGGTCGGCCGCTCCGGTAGCCGTCGCAGGTGTATTCACGCAGAGAAACACAAACTCTGCCTTGTTCAGTCCGTCCTCGTACGACGTGGTGAACGAGAGCCGTCTCAATGCCGTATTGGCGGCGACCAAATCGTCCAGTCCAGGCTCGATGAATGGCGCTCTACCCGCACGCAGCGCCTCGACGCGGGCTTCGTCAATGTCGATCCCCGTCACCCGATGCCCGAGCTCGGCAAGACACGCGGCCGTGACGAGCCCAATGTGCCCACAGCCGACGACGGCGAGCCGACGCGAACCTGACGGCTCTCGTGCCCCGTTGCCTCCCAGCACAACTTGAACCCTGCTGGGCCCTTCGCGCGACAGACGGTTCAACACTCTTGTCCCCTATGCCGATCTACTCGCGCTCGCCAGACCCGCGTGTGCCGCCGCGTACCAGTCGATGGTGCGCCGGAGGCCGTCCTCGAAGTCCGTCGTCGCCCCGAAGCCGAAGAGCGCCTTCGCGCGCGAGGTGTCGAGCATGCGGCGCGGCTGGCCGTCGGGCTTCGACACGTCCCATCGTATCGTGCCGGTGAACCCGCACAACCGGGCGATGGTCGAGATGAGGTCGCGGATCGTGATCTCGCGGCCGGCGCCGAGGTTCACGGGCTCCGGCCCATCGTAGTGCTGCGCCGCGAGCACAATGCCTTTGGCCGCGTCCTCGACGTAGAGGAACTCGCGCGACGCGGAGCCGGTGCCCCAGGCGACGATCTCGCCGTCGCCGCGTTCCTTCGCGTCGACCACCTTCTTGATGAGCGCGGGGATGACGTGGCTGCTCTCGGGGTCGCAGTTGTCGCCGGGGCCGTACAGGTTAACGGGCAGGAGATAGATGGCGTTGAAGCCGTACTGCTCCCGGTAGGCCTGGCCCTGCACGAGCAGCATCTTCTTCGCAAGCCCGTACGGCGCGTTGGTCTCCTCCGGGTAGCCGTCCCAGAGCGACTCTTCGCGGAAGGGGACGGGCGTGAACTTTGGGTACGCGCACACGGTCCCGACGGTGACGAACTTGCCGACGCCCGCGAGCCGCGCCTGCTCGATCAACTGGATGCCCATGATCGCGTTCTCGTAGAAGAACGTGCCGGGGTTCGCGCGGTTCGCGCCAATGCCGCCAACGACAGCGGCGAGGTGGATGACCACGTCGGGGCGCGACCAGTCGAGCGCACGGATGATGGCGTCCTTATCGCGCAGGTCGAACTCCGCGCGGCGCGGCGCGAAGATCTCCGTCGCCCCGGACGCCTTCAGTTCCCTGACGACGTGCGTCCCGAGGAATCCGTGTCCACCTGTGACGAGCACACGCTTGCCGGACCAGTTCATCCTGCCCTCCTCCTCCTGGTGGCCGGTTGCTCCGCCTGGCGGGCAACCAATGACTCCGCGTACTCATGGGCGTGGAATGGCGCAACCCGCGCGCTGGCGGAAGCGTCCCAAACATCTGGCCCAGCCACGATCTCCAGGAATGCTTCGTACTGCCGCAGCACCTCCGCGGGGACGAGCTCTCGTTCCGCGAAGCGCGCCCCGGCCTGACCCAAGGCGTGGCTCCTCGTCTGGTCCGCGGCCAGCGAAGCGATCGCCGCGAGCAGTGCTGGCGGGGAGTCCGGTTTCACGATGATCCCCGCGCCGGCCGCCGAAATCTCACGGGCCGTTTCACTCTCGCGCGAGACGGCGGCGACGACGGGGCGGCCGGAGATGAAGTAGGCCGTCAGCTTGCCTGGCAGCGACATGTCCTTCACCGACCCTCGCTGATTCACGAGGAGCACATCTGCCGCCGCGAGGACATCGGGGAAGAGGTGCTTCGGTTGCAGCGGGAGGAAGCGCACGTTCGGCAACCCGCCGCCGCGTGCCAGATGCTCGAGATCGTCGCGGCGGTTACCGTCGCCCATGAGCACGAAGAGCAGCCGCGGGGCCGCGTCCATCGCCAGGCGGGCGCACTCCAGCACGTTCTCGAGGTGCTGTTTGTGGCCCATGTTCCCAGCGTGCAGGCACACGATCGCATCGTCCGGAATGTCGAGGTGCCTTCGCACCGCGACGCGATCCAGCAGCGGCGGAGGGACGTGCGTCCAGTTGCGCAAGCGGGTGATGCGGTCCGGGCTGACCCCGAGCGACTCGATGTACGTCCGGAACCCCTCGGCAATGATCCCGATGTGTCCGGCACGGCTTGTTGACCATCGCTCCGCCGCGCGCACGAGCCGCGCGACGCGGCTGCCACCACGCACACCGCTCTGGCCGGCCGCCTGGCCCATGAGGTCCTGGAAGATGAGGCCGTACGGGACGCGAAAGCGGTGCGCGGCCAGGCGTGCCACGCATCCACTGCTCAGGCTCGGTACGACGCCGAGCACGGCGTCCGGCCGCGGCAGGGAGAGCGCGGAGAGGCCGGTGAACAGAAAGGACGCTTCGTACAGGCCGCGCCGCAGCGCCGATTGTCGCGGCGGCACGTAGTGCCATCTGCGCCGGACATCCACGCCGTTGATGCATTCGCGCTTCCACAGGCGCCGGCGATACCCGTCGTACACGTGCCAGGCGGGGTAACTGGGAAGGCCGGTCAGGGCGACCACCTCGTGCCCGAGCGTCGCGAGGTGCTCCGCCAGGCCGGCGGTGTACGGTGCGATGCCCGTCTCTTCGGGCGCGTAGTTGATGCCGACGATCAGCAGTCTCATGATCCGTTCGGGCGCAGGAGGCAGCGCACCGTTGCCAGCAGATACCCGACGTCGCGGCGAAAGGAGACATCCCGCACGTACGCCACATCGGACGAGAGGCGCGCGTTGGGGGGCAGGTTGTTACGCCCACGCGTCTGCCACGGGCCCGTGATCGCCGGCGGCATCTCGAGGATGTCCGGGTGGGGCGCGAGGAGCGGGCGCTCCTCCACGGCGTACGGGCGCGGGCCGACGAGCGTCATGTCGCCGGTGATCACGTGCCAGAACTGGGGCAGCTCGTCGATGCTGCATCGCCGCAGCAGGACACCGATCCTGGTCCGCCGCGGGTCGTTCTCCAGCTTGAGACGCGCCTCGTACTCTGCCGCGAGCACGGGGTCTTCACGCAGGAGGTCGCCCAGCCGTTCGTGGGCGCCGTTCGCCATCGTGCGCAGCTTGAGCATGCCGAAGGGCTGCCCATCGCGCTTGAGGCGCTGCGTGCGGTAGAGGATGGGCCAGCCAGAGAACAGCAATACGGCGAGGCCGGCGAGGACCATCAGTGGGAGGAGCCCGATGAACAGAGCGGTGCCGAGGGTGATATCGAGCAGCCGTTTGCCGCGCCGCTGATAGAAGCTCGCGGGCAGCGCCACGGGCCGCTCGGCGGGGACCGCCAGAACGGGTGTGCCCCAGGCGACGACCTCCAGCTCCTCGTCCTCGGAGACCGACGGATTCAACACGGAGATCCCTCCCCTATCCAGGCTCCAGCATCACCTCGACGGTGCGGTCGCGATCCAGACGGAAGCTGAGCTCGCCCGGCGCACCTGCCGCATCCTTGCCGTTGACGGCAGATCCGACGATCTTCATGCCCGCCGGCGGACTGACGGTGACACGCACGGGCATCGCCTGCTGCCCCGGCTGCTTCTGGATCAGCAGCCGGTAGATCCACGTGCGGCCATCGGTCTCTACGGTCGGCGGCGTCAGGTAGCGGAAGGTGATCGACTGCCGCGTGTTGGCGGGCACGGTGAAGAAGCGCCCGAACTCGCTCAAGCCGAGGTCCTTCCCGATCTCTCCGGCGCCGATCTCGCCCTGGCCGTCGCGCACGCTGAGGATCGAGCTCCCCGGCGGCGTCAGCAGCCGCAGGAAGTCGCCGTAGACGCCGCCGAGCATGAGCTTGCTCACCAGGCCCGGGTCCTTCCCCTTCGCCCAGGCAGAGAGGTTGTTGAAGTAGTCCACCGCCACCGTGGTCGTGGCACCGCCAGCCGGGTTCAGCCGCACGTCCACCGTCGCGGACTGCTCCATCGCCGCGTTGAGCTTCGTGCTGTTGACGCTCGCGTCGACGAGCATCAGGTAGTCGCCCGGCGGCCGCGTGACACTCCCGTCCCAGCCGAACTGCCGGATCACCTGCTCCTCCCCGGGGTCGGACGAGTAGATCAGGAGGTCCTTGCGTGTCCCGAGCTGCTGCACGGCGTCGATCAGCGGCGACCACATGCCGCGCGTCGGCCGCAGCACCCGGTCGAGCACCGCGTGCGCGAGCAGCGCGACGAACTCCTTGCGGTCCGCCTTCGGCTCGTAGGGCGCGCGCGTGTGCTCCTCCGTCACGTCCAGGGCGTTCGTGCTGTTGACGGTGACGTTGAACTCGGGCACGTCGATCGGGCCGGTCACCTCCAGCAGCCGCGCCAGCGTGTTGACGTCGATGCCGATCACACCGTCCACGGCGGTGCCGCCGCCCATCTGGTAGAAGCGCTCCGCCTCGCGCGCCGACGTCGGGAAGTCGGGCGACCAGTTGGAGACCGTGAGGTTCCAGCTCATGTCCTTCAGGAGGTACTGGCGCAGCGGCGCCGGCGGCGCCACATAGGTATGCGTACGCGCCATCCAGTCCTGGCCGAACTGGACGGCGTCCTGAAAGGTCAGGCTCTCGATGTGTCCGTGGTCGACCCGCATCGTCCCGATCACCGACACGAGGCCCCCCGTCGGCAGCAGCTCGGCGTTGTTCTGCGCGAGGATGAGGTAGGTGCGCGGCCCGTTGAACCCGAGGAAGCCCGGCGTGAGGGCGCGCGCGCGGCGATACGTCGCGACCAGGTCATCGACGCGGGCGCGGCGCTGGTCGAACTCGCGCACGGCGGCGCGCAGCGGCGGCAGGAGCGCCGTGTTGCCGATGCGCCGCCGCTCCTGGTCGACGGCCGCGAGCCGCAGCTCGATCGCGTTGATGGTCGGGTCGGTCCGCTGGAGGATCGCCAGGCTCTTCTCGGGCAGCGTGCCTGTCCCCTCTGCGCGCACCGCATCGAACTCGCGGACCGCGCGGACGCCCTCCGTGCCGATATGGGCGGCCTGCTCGCCGATCGCGGCGAGGTCGATAGTGGCGTGCACCTGTCCGCCGATGAACGGCAGGTGGCCGAGGGTCCAGAGCAGCGGATCATGTGCGACACTGGCGCGCACAGCCCGGAACTTGCGCAGGGCGGACGCGAACTGCGCGTCCGACGTGTCGAGTTCTGCTGGTGTCGCGTCAAGCCGCCTCTTCTCTAACAGACTCTGCGCCGCAACGAGCTCGGTCCGTCCCGCGTCCGCCTGCTGCGCGATGCGCACCCCGCGATATGCCTCGACACCAAGGACGACCAACGCCACGACGAGCGCGACCCCGAGCATCTTCCGCCGCGCGAGGCGACGCGGAAGTGCCCACCGCAGCCACGGAGTCGCCAAGCCTCACCTCGACTCCAACCTCCGCCCCTGTTGTCCGGCCGACGCTGGCTGGCACAGTCCGGACCAGGTCCGGAGTCCGCCGCGCCGGCGTCAGTTTCGTACCGTCCCTAACCGCGGCGCCGGCGCTTGCTGGCGACGGTGACACCACCCGCGCTGAGCGCGATCAGGACGCCGGCCGCGGCGAGCGCGATGAACACGTAGGTGATGCCGGACGTCCCGGAACTGTTGATGCCCGTACCCGTCGCGGGCAGCCCGACGCCCGAGCTCGGCGCGGTCTGGACACCGCCCACGTTGACGCTGGCCACGCCGAGCACACCGCCGCAGTTCGCGGACACCGACACGACG
>JAKAMA010000173.1 GCA_021813085.1 Chloroflexota bacterium
AGCAGGACGATGTCCTGCGTGTAGCGACCGGTGCCGCCGTCGCGCGGGTCGACGATGAAGGCGCCGCTGAGGCCCATCGCGACCTGCTCCATGTCGTCCATGTGCGCGTGATACATGAACGTGCCGGGCGTGTTGGGGATCGTGTACTCATAGACGAAGGTCTCGCCGGGCATCACCGGCGGCTGGGTGAGCGGGGCGACGCCGTCCATCGAGTTCGGCACGACGAGGCCGTGCCAGTGCACGCTCGACGCCTCGGTCAGCTCGTTCTTGTAGTAGATGCGTACCCTGTCGCCGGCCTTGAAGCGCAGCGTCGGGCCGGGGATCTGGTTGTTGTAGCCCCAGACCTCGACGGGCGCCTGGTCGGCACGGAACTGCCACATGAAGCGCGAGCTGGTCAGATGCACCGCCTTGATGTTGCCGTCCTCGATCGTCACCTGCGCTTCCTTCGGCCCGAAGCGCTCGGTGGCCGCGCGGGCCCGACCGCCGTCGTGCTGGAACCAGAGCGCCGCCGCCACAACGGCGATGGCGATGGAGAGCCACGAGAGCGCGATCCATGTGCGGTTCATCGTCTGTCCTTCCTCCAACATTGAGGTTGCGGCCATCGTGCCGCACCGCGCCCGCTCGCAGACGGGCCGTTCGGCAGGTTTCACCGGTCCGACGTTCCTAAAGGGATTCAAAACTATTCTCTCGCCGCGCGGGCGCGCCGGACGCCGGCCGGCCGCTCGTCCGCCGGAGCCGCACCGCGGCGGCGCGCGGTCAGCTCTGCGGCGGCTCGCGCCGGGCGATGAACGCCGCGGCCTCGGAGCGGCGCCGCAGGTTGAGCTTGCTGAGGATGCTGCTGACGTAGTTCTTGACGGTCTTGTCGCTGAGGTACACCTCGCCCGCGATCTCCTTGTTGGTCTTGCCCTCGGCGATCAGCCCGAGGATCCGGTGCTCCTGCTCGGTGAGCGCGTTGAGCGGGTCATCGGACTTGCGTTGGTTCGAGGAGCGCACCCGCTCGAGCACCTTCTGCGTGACCGCCGAGTCGAGCAGCGATTCGCCGCGGGCGACGGCGCTGATCGCGTCGGCGAGCGCGCCGCCGCGCGTCTGTTTGAGCACGTAGCCGGAGGCGCCCGCGAGGATCGACGCGAAGACGGCGTCCTCGTCGGCGTAAGACGTAAGCATGATCACCTTCGTCTCCGGCCGCGCCTCGCGGATGTCGCGGCAGGCTTCGATGCCGCTGCCATCGGGCAGGCGCACGTCCATGACGATGACATCGGGCTGCGAACGGCGCGCCTCGGCGACGGCCTCGGCGACGCTGCCCGCCTGCCCGACGATCTCGAAGCCTTCGCGGCGGCTGAGCAGCGACCGCAGCCCCTCCCGCACCACGTCATGGTCATCGACGATCAGAATCCGGGTCATTCGGTGCCTCCTGGACTGACGGGGATCTCCATGGTAATCGACGTGCCGCCTCCCCGCGAACTGTCGATCCTCAGGGTACCGCCCGCCTCGCGCGCGCGCGATGCCATGTTGCGCAGGCCCCGATGGTCGGATGGCAGGTCGAGCGAGGGCTCGAAGCCGGCGCCGTTGTCCCGCACCCGGAGCCGGACCGCCCCGCCGACGGACTCGAACGACAGCGACACCGCGGTCGCTCGCGCGTGCTTGCGCGCGTTCACGAAGGCCTCCTTTGCCGTATGGAAGATGGCAGCGCGCTGCATGTCAGAGAGCGGGGGCAGGTCCGGAGCGACGGCCACCGAGGTCTCCACCAGCGAGTTGACCCGAAAATCCTCTGCCAGGTTGACGAGGGAAGCGGCGAGGTCGCCGCTGAGCTGCGTCGGGCGCAGCTCGAAGATGTAGCTGCGGACATCGCGGATGATGCCGTTGAGCTGTTCGATCGCCAGGTCGAGGTCCCGGCGCGCGCGGTCGGGGTGCTGCGGGACGTCGTCGGCGACCGCCTCGAGGGCGAGCCCGACGGCGTAGATCGACTGGATGATGCCGTCGTGCAGGTCCATGCCGATGCGCTCGCGCTCCTCGAGCACCGCGAGCGCCCGCAGCTCGTCCTGCAGCCGCATGTTCTCGACGGCGACGGCCGCGTGCGCCGCGAAGATGCGCAGCACGTCTTCATCGTCCTCCGAGAACGACGCCCGGCCGACCTTGTCGGTCAGGTAGAGGTTGCCGATCGTGCGGCCCTTCCAGACCACGGGCACGCCGAGCAGGCTCTTCATCGGCGGATGATGCGGCGGGAATCCGGCGGAGCGCGGGTCGGCGCTGATATCGCGCAGGCGCAGGGGCGTCGACTCGTCGATGATGACGCCGAGGAGCCCGCGCCCGCTCGGCGGTTCGCCGATCAGCTCGCGATCCCGCTCGCTGATCCCCGACGTGATGAACTCCTGGATCGACCCATCGGCCTTGCGCACGGCTAGGGCGCCGTAGCGTGCCTCCGTGATCTCGCGGCTCAGTTCGACCGTGCGTTCCAGGACGGCGCGCAGCTCCCGCTCGGTCGACAGGCTCGTCGCCGCCACCTGCACCGCCGCGAGCTGGCGGTTGCGCTCGAGCAGCCGCGCCTCGCCCTGCTCGACGAGGCGGAACACCGACGTCGTGACCACGATCGCAGCGACCGCGATCAGCACGGCCGCGCTGATCACGAGCGTCGTCGGGATCCGGTTTCCCATGACCACAGCGAGTGCAATGACCGCGGTGACGAGCGTCGCCACCGTCAGCAGGAGCGGCAGACGAAGCGACGCGGACGGCGTGTGCGGGTGCAGCAGGCGCTGGACCAGGGGCCGGCGCGCGGCGGCCTCTGGAGCCGCAGCCGCCGACGGGCGTGAGATGGGCAACGCCACAGGCCACAGCCTCCCCGATATGGGCGACGAAGGGGCCATGTGGCCCATACCGATCTTCGCCACCGCCGGACGCCGCCCGCGAGTGCCGTTCGGCCCGTGGGCGGCGTCCGGCTTCCCTGAATTTCGATAAAGGGCGGGACGGACGGGACTCCTCGGTGCCGGATGGCCCGTGGCACCGCAGCGGGACGCTGCGAGAATCTATTGGTCACACATCGGAGGCGAGGGAGGGCGCGGTGGAACGGTTCGTCGCATTGGCGCTCGGTGTCGTGGCGTGGAGCGCGGTCGCCGGCGTCGCCATCTCGGTCGTAAACGCGTGGTCGGACCAGAACCAGGTGCTCGCGTTCTTCCCCATCCTCGGCGCCGTGATCGTCGCCTGGGCGATCGGTGAGGTGGTGACCGCGCACGTGTTCAGCAGCGACGAGGACGCGGATCGTCGTGGCTGACCGCGCGTTCGAGCGGCGCGACCTGCACGACCCCAGACCCATCCGGCTGCTCTTCAGCAACACGGGACTGGCACCGCTCTGGCTGGTCGCGCGCCTGTACCTCGGGTACGAATGGCTGATCGCGGGCTGGCACAGGGCCTGGGGCCCCGACCGCTGGATCGCCGTCCCGGGGCCGGACGGGCTGCCTCTGAAGGCGCTCTGGGAGCGCGCCGTCGGCGCCCCGGCGGACGGACAACCGCCGATGGCCTACGACTGGTATGGTGACGTCGCGCGGTTCATGTTGCGCCACGAGTGGTATACATGGTTCTCCTGGGTCATCGCGATCGGCGAGGTTGCGGCCGGCGTGGCGCTGATCATCGGCGCCTTCACCGGCCTCGCCGCGCTTGGCGGGGCGTTCGTGAGCTTCAACTTCCTGCTCGCGGGCAGCGCCGGGGTGAACCCCCTGCTCTTCGTCATCGCCCTCCTCGTCATGCTGGGTTGGAAGGTGTCGGGCTGGATTGGCGTCGACCGCTGGTTGCTGCCCGCGCTCGGCACGCCGTGGCAGCCCAGCCAGATGTGGAAGCGTATCGGCGCCCGGTCCGGCATCTTCGGCCCGCGCGGAGAACGTCGGACGACCTGAGCCGCCACGGCGGACGCACGTCCGCCGCCAGGGAGCGCGGCTGTGGCGGGTGATCCGCCGGGCAGCGGCAGCGCACCGGGCGATCCGATCCCCCTCATGGCCGTCGGCACGGCGGCAGCGCCGCATCCGCCCCGACCGCACTACGACGCGCCGTACCGCCTCTTCCTCGCCACGAGCCTGACGCTGGCGCTCTTCGGCGGCTTCCTGCTCGCCATCCTGCTACCGCTGGCGCAGACGCTCGGATGGGACTGGGGCGCCCGCTGGCAGGCGCTCGTGCAGGCGCACGGCCAGCTTCAATTGCTAGGCTTCGCCGGACTGTTCATCGCCGGCATGGCACTGCGCCTGATGCCGCGGTTCTCCGGCCGCGACCTCGCGTTCCCCTCCCTCGTGCCCGCGCTCATCCCCCTGATCGGCGGCAGCGTGGTGCTGCGCGCACTGGCCCAACCGTGGGGCACGGGCGCCCTGCGGGACGCGGGTCTGGCACTGTCGGCGGCGCTCTTGCTGGCGGGCGCGCTCGCCTTCGCGGCGGTCGTCTGGGCCACGCTGCTCCAGCGCGAGAGCCGCGCCGAGGCGACGGCGTGGTACTTCTCGTTCGGTGCGCTCGCCTATGTTGCGCAGGCCGCGCTCAACGCCGCCATCGTCGTCGAGATGGTGCGGGATGACCTCGCGCTGGCGCCGCTGGCGAAGGACGACGTGCTGATCTTCGTCCAGCTCTTCGGCTTCGTGCTCCTGTTCTTGTGCGGCGTGGCGACGCGCGCGGTGCCGTCGCTCACCGGCAATTCGCGCCCCGACGCTCCGTCGCGCGCCGCGGCGACGGCGCTGGCGGCCGGTGTCGCGCTCTACGCCGTCGCCGCGGCCTGGGCCGCGTACCACGCACCGTCACAGGCGACCGCCCGCGCCCAGGACGCGGCGCTGCTGCTGATCGCCGCGGCGTTCGTCGCGGTCATCTGGCTGTCCGGCGCCGCGCGGCCACGCGCAAACCGGGTCGCCCGCGCGTCGCGGACGTCGTTCCTCTTCGTACGCGCGGCGTTCCTCTGGCTCTTCGTCGCCGCCGTCCTGATCTTCTGGTACGGCGTCCCGGCGCTCTCCGACGGCCGTCCGCTCGACGCGTATGCGACCGACGCCATCCGGCACACGCTGACGGTCGGCGTCGTAACGATGATGATCGTCGGCATGGGCATGCTGGTCATCCCGGAGTTCGCGGGCCGTCGCATCCAGCACCCCGGGGGCGAGATCGCGGTACTGGCGATGCTGCTGGCGCTGAACGCCGCCGCCGCGCTGCGCATCTGGCCGGCGCTCGAGGGTCTGCGCTGGATCGCCATGACACGCTTCTGGCCGATGGCGGCGGCCGGCGCCTTCGCCATCGCCGCGGTGGCAGCGTTCGCGCTCATGTTCCTGCAGAGCTACATCGAGCAGCGGACGCCCGGCTGGGGCTCGACGGACGCACTGCGCCGCGGGCGTTCCCCCCGCACGTGAGAGATCCCCAACACAACGTGGTCCGCCGTTCATGGCGACGCGTCGCGCACCGATATGTCTATCGAGGCATACCGTCCGTGGGGGTGCGGGCGACTGCGAACAGGAGACCTGCATGCACCTCCGTCTTCGCCTGCGACCGCGATGCGCCCGGGAACGCCCGAGGCCACGGCAGCGCTCGTCCGTGTGCCCGGCCGAACGCGGCCAGGCGCTCCTCATCGCCGCGGGCGCGATCGTGATCCTCGTCGGCACCGCGGGGCTGGCCATCGACGTCGGCATCGCGCGCACGCAACTCAGATCCGCACAAAACGCCGCCGACGCGGCGGCGGTCTCGGGCGCCGACGACCTCCCGGGCGGCTCGCCCGCGACCGCGATCACCGACGCCACCTGCGCCGCCGCCTTCAACGGTTATGTCGACCGGA
>JAKAMA010000174.1 GCA_021813085.1 Chloroflexota bacterium
GCGAAGGCCCGAGCCCGCGCTACACCATGGCCACGTCGAGCCGCTGCTTCTTCGCCATCCCGCGCCCATTGTGCGGGATGGCGGCGGGTGCGGGTATCGAAGCGGGGCGGCGTGGGCGCGGCGCCGGCGACCCGCGCGGTTAACCTTTCGGGCGGCAACGGCGTTCTACTGCCAGCGGGGCAACGCTCGAGGCAGCCCATGCGCAGACAACTCGTCCTTTTCCTGCCGCTCGCCGCAGCGTCCCTGTGGGCCGCACAGCCCGTCACGGGCGCCGAGCCCTTCCCAAAGCCGCAGGTCAGCGTCGTCGTCTCCACCGCCGCCGCGGGCGCGCATCCCGACCTTCAGACGACGATCGATACCCCGGCGGGCCTCACGTTTCAGCAGGTGACGATCACGTCGCCGGCTGGGAGCGGCGTCGCGGCCGACGCCGACATCGCCGACGGCACGATCGTCGGCCGGCTCGACGCGAAGTCGACCACGAACGGCGGCGCCGGCGCGGCGTGCGGCACCCCGGTCTCGTTCACGGTGCCGATCCGCAAGGAGACGGCTGACGTAGGGTCGCCGGCGTATCCGGGGTATCTCCGGATCGTCGCGCCCGGCACGCACCGGCTGCGCCTGGTGGCCGACGTGTCGCCTTCGCCGCAGGTGCCGATCCTGGTCAACTACCTGTTCGACATCGACCCGGCGACCAACGCGACGGTGATGCGCGCGGTCGTGGGCGACCCCACAGCGGCGCCCACGACGTTCACGTTCTGCACGCCGCAGACCAGCATGAGCACGCTCTTCGGCGTCACGCCGTCGGGTGCGCCGCTGCTCACGTCGCCAGCGGTGCCGGGCGCGCGCGCCTTCACGTTCGCCTTCACCAGCAGCCCCGATGCCAGCGGCGTGCGCTACACGCAGACGGTGCAGGCGACCGCGACCGTGGGGCCGGTGCAGTACGCGCGGCTCGCGGGGCCGACGCCGGCCGCCGCGGTCGCGCCGGCGTCGCGGACGGTCATCGCGAGCGTGCCGCTCCGGGCACCCAGCGCCGGGAGCGGACCGCGGGGCGCGCGCCTGCCGGTGTGGCCGCTCGCGGCCGTCGCGACGCTCGGTGCGGCCCTGGTCGCCGCCGGGATCACGAAGCGCCGCACCGGGTAGGACGATCTGACGGTTCTTCCACTGGCGCCGCGCACACGGCGACCGCCGCGCACATGCCACGATACGGCATCGGCCGGGATCTACCCCGGTAGCAGGAGCCCCGCGCGCTCCCGCGCACGCAGAATCGTCACGCCGATCAGGCGCCCATCCTTGTAGCGCAGCAGCACATCGTCGTCGGTCATCTCCGAATCGTCCGCCGCGGCACCGTGCTCGAACGAGGCGTACACGACGTCGGCTTCTTCGTCGTAGTGCAGCTCGACGTACGGCGGAAGGTGCGTCAGCCCCGGCACGAACCGGATGATCTCGTCTACGATGGCGCGATCCACACGATTCTCCTTTCGCGGGTCGGATCGCGGCTCGTCACGTATGCCGTCAACACGAAGCCGTCGTCCCGCGCGATCTCTCGATATGCTACAACAATCCACTGCACGCCTGCCCGGCGGACGGCAAGGAGGATTCCCGCCTTGCCAGCTACCACAACCGCGGGATCTGACACGGCCCTGATGACCGCCTCCCGCTGTCCTTCGAGTTCTGGGTGCCCGAGCAAGATGTGACGCCACCGTTCATCCGGAAGCCGGATGGGCACCTTGTGGACGGAGTGCACGATGTCCACCGCTTCACCCCCGATAGTCGAAAGCGGCGGACGTGATGTCCGCCGCTTCTCTTCCGTCGCCGGGCTGCGCGCCCTACGCGGGCACGGGCTGCGCCAGCTTGTCCAGCAGCCTCTTCGTCGACACGACGTGGTGATCCATCCGCATCTCCTTCGGGTCGATGCCGAGGGCCAGCCCGATCATCTGCGGCAGATGGATGATCGGCAGGTCGATGTCGTAGTGCGTCACCGCCTTCGCCGCCGGCTGCTGCGCGTCGAGGTTCAGGTGGCACAGGGGGCACGGCGACACCAACGCGTCGGCGCCCAGGTCCTGCGCCTCGTGGACGTGGTTCCCCGTCTGCTTGAGCGAGTTCTCGCGGTTGATCGTCAGGATCGGGAAGCCGCAGCACTTCTTCGCGCCCTCGTAGTCGACCGCTGTCGCGCCGACGGCCTCGATCACCATCTCGAGGTAGTGGTCGCGGTCTGGGTGCTCCTCCTTGCCGAGGAGCTGGCTCGGGCGCAGGATGTAGCAGCCGTAGAACGGCCCGATGCGCGCGCCGCTGAGCGGCCGCTTGACGGCCTTCTTGAGGTTGTCGAGCCCAAGGTCCTCGACCAGGATCCAGAGGAAGTTCTTGACCTCGAGCCCCGGCTCATAGTGCAGCCCCTCCTCGGCGAGGATCTCGTTGACCTTCGCCAGGTACTCGGGGTTCTTCGCCAGCTTGTCCTGCACCATGCTCTCGATGCCCTGGCACGTCGAGCAGATGTTCATCAGCGGCAATCCGAGCTGCTGCGCCATGGCGAACGTGCGGGCGTTGAGCGCGTCGCCCAGCTCCGGGTTCTGCTCCTGGATCACGCCGGCGCCGGTGCAGGCGGCCTGGTCCAGCTCCACCAGCTCGATGCCCAGCTCGCGCGCGACGCGGTTCGTCGCGATGTACAGCTCCGGGGCGGCGCCTTTCGAGACGCAGCCCGGCCAGAACGCGTATTTCATCGCCATCAGTCCGTCACCTCGGCCTTCTTCGGTTTCAGCATCGCCGACTTCCGCACCACATTCCGCACGCGGTCCATGCCCTTCATCTTGTGCGAGCCCGGGGCGCCGGGCGGGATGAGCTGCGCCAGCGGCAGCTTGCCGGCGCGCAGCATCTTCAGCGCGCCCGGCATCTCGGTCATGATGCGCGGCAGGTTGAACATGCCGACAGAGCCCGGCACCATCCACACCTCGTTCAGCCGCCCGCCGTCCACGATCGACTTCGTAAAGATCGCCGTGTGGCGCGCGCCGGTGTTGTTCGTGATGCCCGCCTCTATCGCCATCTCGCGGAGCTGGAGGATGCGGTTCATCGGCGCGACGCCCTTGGGGCAGACCTCGACGCACATGTTGCAGCGCGTGCAATCCCAGATGCCGCCGTACTCGCTCAGCTTCTGCAGGCGCTCGACGGTGTGGCCGTCGCGCGGGTCGCCGGCAAAGCGATACGCCTTCGCGAGCGCGGCCGGCGCGATGAAGTTCTTGTCGACCTCCAGCACCGTGCAGTCGCTGACGCAGGCGCCGCACATGATGCAGTTCATCGTGTGGGTCAGGTCCAGCATCGCCTCGTTCGGCACGCGATATTCGCCCTCGGGCACCGGGCCGGCGGGCTGCAGGTAGGGGTCGACCTGGCGGATCTTCGTCCAGAACGACTCCTGGTCGATCACGAGGTCCTTGATCACGGGCAGGTTGCCCATCGGCTCGACGAGGATCTCGTGCTCCTCGTCGCCGCCGGTGATGGCGATGACCTTTGCCCGGCAGGCGAGCCGCGCGCGCTTGTCGACGCGCATCGCGCAGGAGCCGCAGATCGCGCTCCGGCACGAGCAGCGCAGCGCCAGCGACCCGTCTTCGTACTCGCGCGCGCTGATCAGCGCGTCGAGCAGGGTCGCGCTGTCGTGCATGTCGAGCGTGTACTGGCTGTAGCCCGTAGCGCCCTTCTCCGGGTCCGTGCGCTTGACCTTGAGCTTCACCTTCATACGCTGCTCCGTTCCACGCTCTCCGCGCCCCGGCGTCCGGTCCGCGCTGCCGCAGGGCAGCCCGGCGGGCGCGCCGGCCCTAGTACTTGCGCTCCTGCGGCTGCCACTGCGTGATCGTCACCGGCAGGTAGCTCATCTTCTCGCTGCCGTCCGGCTGCTTCGTCAGCACGATGTGCTTCAGCCACTCCGCGTCGTTGCGGTCCGGGTAGTCCAGCCGCGTGTGCGCGCCGCGGCTCTCCTTCCGCTCGATCGCGCTCTTCGTGATCATGTCGGCGCAGTCGAGCATGTAGCCGAGCTCGATGTGGAACAGCAGGTCGGTGTTGAACACCTTGCCCTTGTCCTCGACGCCGACCTTCTCGTACCGCGCGCGCAGCGCCTTCAGCTCGTCGACCTGCTTGTTCAGCCGTTCCGGCACGCGGAAGATGCCGACGTTCGCGCTCATCGAGACGCCCATGTCACGGCGGATCTTCGCCACGCGGTCGCCATTCATCGGGCGGTCGAGGATGCCGCGGATCATCGCGCGGTCCTTCTCGACGACGCTCTCGGGGACCGGGCGGAACGCCTTGCCCTGGAGCCACGGCACCGCGTGCTCCGCCGCCCGCCGCCCGAAGACCAGCGTGTCCAGCAGGGAGTTTGCGCCGACGCGGTTCGCGCCATGCACGCTCACGCATGCCGCCTCGCCGGCCGAGTACAGCCCGGGCACCGGCGTCAGCCCGTCCACGTCGGTCTTGATGCCGCCCATGATGTAGTGCACGCCGGGCAGGATGGGCAGCAGCTCCTTCGCGATGTCGATGTTTACGAGGTCGCGCGCGATCTCGTAGATCTCTTCGAGGCGCTCCTTGATGAGCTGCTCGCCAAGGTGCCGCATATCGAGGAAGACGCAGCCATCGACGTCGCGCCCTTCGTCGATCTCCGTCTGCTCCGCGCGGGACACCACGTCGCGCGAGGCCAGCTCCATCATGTTCGGCGCGTACTTCTGCATGAAGCGCTCGCCGTCCTTGTTCAGCAGGTACGCGCCCTCGCCGCGGGCGCCCTCGGTGATCAGCACCCCCGTGCCCTTCAGGGTCGTGGGGTGGATCTGCACCATCTCCATGTCCATGATCGGCGCGCCCACCCGGTAGGCCTGGGCGATGCCGTCGCCGGTGCAGATCAGCGCGTTCGTCGAGGGCTCGTACACGCGCCCCAGGCCGCCCGTGCAGACGATCGTCGCCTTCGCCGTGATCGCGTGCAGCTCGCCCGTGCGAATGTTCAGCGCGACGCAGCCGCGGCACTGGCCGTCATCGACGATGAGGCTGGTGACGAACCACTCCTCGTACATCCGCATGGCCTTGAAGCGCGCCGGGTGCATGAGCTGCTCGTACAGCACGTGGAGGATCGCCTGGCCCGTGATGGCGCCGACGAAGAACGTGCGGGCTTTCCCCATGCCGCCGAAGCGCCGCACCGCCATCCGCCCGTCCGGCTTGCGGCTGAAGACAACGCCCCAGTGCTCCATCTGGAGCACCTCGCCTCCGCCGTCCTGCGCCAGCACGGTGATGGCGTCCTGGTCGCCCAGGTAGTCCGATGCTTTCGTGGTCTCGAACGCGTGCTCTTCCCACGGCCCGCCGTCTTCGCCGACGCCCGGGCCGTTGATCCCGCCTTGCGCTGCGTTCGAGTGGGAGCGCACCGGGTGCACCTTCGACACCATCGCGACATCCGCACCGAGTTGCTGTGCGGCGATGGCGGCCCGCATGCCGGCGAGGCCGCCGCCGATGACGAGGACGTCGTGTTCGTAGACGGCCATGGCGGCTACACCTTCCTCTGTGACGGCCGGCCCGCGCTGCGGCGGGTGGCCAATGGCTGATGGTGCCGGATCGGGTCCAGGTTCGAGAGTGCGTCGGCGCCGGGGATCGAACTCCGCTGGCCGGGGTGGTGGCCGAGCAGGTGGCGCCGAGCAGAGCTGGTCATGCAATCTCCCGTGGGCGTGTGAATCCTATCACGCATCTCTCCTTACGCTCAAGAAATCCGCACG
>JAKAMA010000175.1 GCA_021813085.1 Chloroflexota bacterium
AGGCGCTCGTCATTGGCAGCGGCCCGATCCGCATCGGCCAGGGGATCGAGTTCGACTACTGCTCGGTGCACGCGTCGTGGGCGCTCGAGCGCGCCGGGTACCGCTCCATCATGGTGAACTCGAACCCCGAGACCGTCTCGACCGACTTCGACACGAGCGACCGCCTCTACTTCGAGCCGCTCGACGAAGAGTCGGTGCGCGACATCCTCGAGAACGAGGCCGGAGGCGCGGACGCCGACGCCGCCGACCTGCCGCCGTCCATCGTGCAGTTCGGCGGACAGACGGCGATCAACCTGGCCGCGCCGCTACACGCCTCCGCCGCGCCGATCGTCGGCTCATCGTCAGAGACGATCGACCTCGCGGAAGACCGCCGGCGCTTCGAGGCGTTCCTCGGCGAGTTAGGCATCCCGCAGCCGCCGGGCGCGGCCGTGCTGCGCGTCGAAGACGCGATGACGACCGCCGAGGCGCTCGGCTATCCGGTGCTTGTGCGGCCGAGCTACGTGCTCGGCGGCCGCGCGATGGAGATCGTGCAAAACCCGACGGAGCTCGCCCGCTTCGTGCATCAGGCGGCCGAAGCGAGCGGCGGCAAGCCGATCCTCATCGACAAGTACCTCGAGGGCAAGGAGGTAGAGGTCGACGCCATTTGCGACGGTGAGCGCGTCCTGATCCCCGGCATCATGGAGCACATCGAGCGTGCGGGTGTGCACTCTGGCGACTCGCTGGCCGTGTACCCCGGCGTGCACCTGATCCACGCGGAGGTCGACCTCATCGTCGACTACACCACGCGCATCGGCCGGGCGCTCGGCGTGCGGGGGCTGATGAATGTGCAGTACGTGATCATGCCCGCCGAGACGCCTGCGGGTGAGTCGAGCGTGTACGTGCTCGAAGTGAACCCGCGCGGCTCACGCACCGTGCCCTTCCTCTCGAAGGTCACCGGCGTGCCGATGGTGCGCGTCGCCGTCAACGTCATGTTGGGACAGACCCTGCGCGAGCAGGGCTACGAGGGCGGGCTGTGGCCGCGCCAGCCGCTCGTCGCCGTCAAGGCGCCCGTGTTCTCGATGTCGAAGCTGATCGGCGTCGATACCTACCTGGGGCCGGAGATGAAGTCGACCGGCGAGGTGATGGGCATCGACGCGACGTTCCCCCCGGCGCTGGCGAAGGCGCTGATCTCGGCCGACCTCGCGCTGACGGCGGGCGGTGGTGTGCTGCTGAGCGTCGCCGACCGCCACAAGACGCAGATGCTGCCTGTCATCCACCACCTCCACGACGCGGGCTTTCGCCTCTACGCGACCGAGGGCACCGCCGGCATGATCGCCGCCCTCGGCCTGCCGGTGCAGCGGGTGACCAAGCGGCTGCAGGGCCACCCGAACGTGCTCGACGTGATCGCCGACGGCTCCGTGACGTGCGTCATCAACACGCCGGAAGGGCGCTACACCGGCACCCTGCGCGACGGCTTCTACATCCGCCGCGCGGCGACGGAGAAACGCATCCCGTGCTTCACCAGCCCCGACACCGCCCGCGCCGCCGTCGACGCGCTCGTGGCGGCGATGGGGCGGCCGGGAGGGCCGTCGTACCAGGTGCGCCCGCTCGCCGAGTACCGGCAAGGCTCCGCGTGAACGCCGGCTACGCGACGGTCGTCGAGAACGCGCGCGTGTACGGCGACACCTACGTCACCTGGTTCCACGCGCCGGAGCTGGGCCGCGGCGCCTATCCGGGTCAGTTCCTGATGCTCCGCTGCTCCGACGACGCGGCCTATGGTAGCGAAGCGTGTGCCGGCCACGCGGACGATCCGCTACTGCCGCGGCCGATGAGCTATCACCGCGTCTGCGTGGGCGCGCATGGCCCCGAGTGGGCGATCCTGTACGAGGTCGTGGGGCGGGGCACCGCGTGGCTCGCCGCTCGCAGGCCCGGCGACCGCGTCTACGGCTGGGGGCCGCTCGGACGCGGGTACCACGTCGGGCGCGGATCGCGGAACCTGCTGCTCGTCGCGGGCGGCATCGGCGTCGCGCCGCTCGTCTGGCTCGCCGACGACGCGGTCGCGCGCGGGCTCAACGTCACGATCATCATCGGCGCGCGGTCGGCGGCTCACGTCTTCCCGTCGGCGCTCCTGCCGAAGGAGGTCGAGGTCGTCGTGACGACGGACGACGGCTCGGCCGGTCGCGCGGGCTTCGTCACGGAGCCGTTCGCTGAGCTGCTCGAATGGTGCGACCAGGCCTTCGCCTGCGGCCCCAACGCCATGTTCGCGGCGATGGCCACGGTGGCGCGCACGGCAGGGGTGCGCCGCTCCGTGCAGGTGCTGCTCGAAGAGCGCATGGCCTGCGGGACCGGTCTCTGCTACGGCTGCGCCGTCGAGGTGCGCGTCCGCGGCCGGACGGCCCGTCTGGGCGGCCGATCGATGAAGCTCGTCTGCAAGGACGGTCCCAGATTCGACGTGCGGGACGTGTGGTAGGCGCGTGGCCGGATGCACGCTGAGCTGCGAGACCTGCTGGTATGTACCGGTAGCACGCCGAAGGCGTTGCGGAAGCTCCATCGTCGACCATGATGGGCCGGCGACGGCGCTCAGGCGGTAGCGCTCTCTTCCTTGACCATCGAGCATACGGCCCCGCCGCCACGCCGCTGGCGCGGTTAGGCGATTCCCACGACAATCGGGTCATGCACCGTCGCACCCCGGCGTCCGCACCCGACCCGCGCGCGCGGCTGCTCACCGGTCTCGGCATCTTCGCCGTGCTGCTCGCCGCCGGCACCACCGGCTACATGATCATCGAGCGCTGGTCGTTTATGGACGCGCTGTTCATGACCGTGACGACCGTCACCACGGTCGGCTATCGCGAGGTGCATCCGCTCGATACCGCTGGCCGCGCGTTCACGATTGGTCTGGTACTCTTCGGCGTCGGCACCGCCTTCTACCTGCTGACGACGCTCGTCGCGCTGGTGATCGAGGGAGACTTGGGCGCCGCGCTCGGGATGACACGCATGAAGGGACGCATCGAGCAACTGCGCGGCCACCACATCCTGTGCGGCTTCGGCCGCGTCGGCGAGGAGATCGCGCGCGAGTTCGACGAGCGCGGCATGCCGTTCGTCGTCGTCGAGACGAATGCCAGCGCCCTGGCGCGCGCGACCGCCGCGGGCTTCCTCGTCGTCGAAGGCGACGCTGCCTCGGACGACGTGCTCCTCAGCGCCGGCGTCCTGCGCGCGAAGACCCTGCTGGCCGCATCGGACTCCGACTCCGGCAACACGTACATCACGCTCACCGCGAAGGCGCTCAACCCGGCCGTCTTCGTCGTTGCGCGCGCCGGCAAGCCGGAGAGCGAGGCCCGTGCCCGGCGCGCCGGCGCCGACCGCGTCATCTCGCCCTACGCCATCGGCGGCCGGCGCATGGCGCTCTCGGCGATCCAGCCGAACATCGTCGACTTCATGGACACCCTGTCCGTCCGGAACGCCGAGCAGATCCTGGCGGAGGTCGAGGTCAGCGAGGACTCGGCGCTGTTCGGCCTGGACGTGCGCCACGTGCTCGCCTCGTCGCGCGTCACCGTGCTCGGCCTGCGCCGCGCTGGCGGTGAGCTGATCGTCGGACCGCGCGAGGACGTGCGGCTCGAGGCGGGCGACCGGCTGATCGTCGCCGGGCTCGAAGCCGAGATCACGGCGATCTCCCGCAAATCGGACGCGATGCGCCCCGCATCGCGGTAGGAGGGAAAAGGAAGAGATCGTGAACCTTCGCACACCCGTCTGCGACCTGCTGGACATCGACGTGCCGATCGGCAACGCAGGCATGGGCGGCGGCACGGCCGGCCCTGCGCTCGCGGCCGCCGTCTCCGAAGCAGGCGGCCTCGGCTGCCTCGGCGGCATCAGCCGCGGCGGCCCGCCGCAACTCCGCGTCTGGATCGCCGAGGCGCGCCGGCGCACGGCGAAGCCGTTCAGCGTCAATCTCTGGGTGCACGTGCTGGACGCCATGCCGCAGCTCCTCGACGTCTGCATCGAAGAGCGCGTCCCCTCAGTCACGCTGAGCTTCGGTGATCCCGGTGAGCACGCGCGCCGCGCGCGGGATGCCGGCGTGAAGGTGCTACACCAGGTGCAGAGCGTCGCGGGCGCGAAGCGCGCCGCCGAGGCCGGCGTCGACGTGATCATCGCGCAGGGTGCCGAGGCCGGCGGCCACACCGGCAGCGTCGCCACGATGGCGCTCGTGCCGCAGGCCGTCGACGTTGCGGGCGGCATCCCGGTGCTGGCCGCGGGCGGCATCGCCGATGGCCGCGGCCTTGTCGCGGCGCTCGCGCTCGGCGCGCAGGGCGTCGTGATGGGCACGCGCTTCGTCGCGGCGGAAGAATCCGAGTCGCACGCCTACCAGCACCGCGAGCGCATCCTCGCCGCCACCGCCGACGACACGGTGTGGACCGACGTGTTCGACATCGTCGACCGCATTCCCTGGCCGTGGCCGGAGTGGATCCACGGGCGCTCCGTGCGGACGCCGTTCGCCGCGGAGTGGCACGGGCGCGAGCAGGAGCTGCGTGCGCAGCGTGACGCCATTGTCGCGGAGTCGGCCGTCCCCGGCGAGGCGCCGGAGCGCGCGCACAGCGCCTACGCCGGCCAGTCCGCCGGCCTCGTGCGCGACGTGCGGCCGGCCGCCCGTATCATGCGCGACGTGCTCGCGGAGGCGGAGGCGGTGCTGCTCGGGCTGCCGCGTTAGACCTCAGGTCCGGTGCGGGCGGGCAGGAGGAGCCATGAAGGACTACGCGCTGTACCTGGAGTCGGGGCCGCGACGGAAGAAGACCATGGTGCACGTGTTCGACCTGCTCGGCTGCGTCGCCACGGGTGCGACGACCGAGGCGGCGCTCGACGCCACGCCCGACGCGATCCGCGCGTACCTGGGGTTCCTCCGTCGGCACGGCGAGGACGTCGACCCTGATGCGCCCGTTCGGACGCACGTCGCGGAGCACGTCGCCGAAGGCATGTGGCTCGGGCAAGGCTCGCCGTACCTCGTGTTCGCGCCCGACCTCGAGCCCATCGGGACGCAAGAGATCGAGACGCACCTGCGCCGCTTCCATTGGATGCGGGAGGCGCTCGCCGACTGGGCGCGGCGCCGCACCGCAAAGCAGCTCGACACGGCGCCGAAGGACGGCGGACGCTCCGGCCGGGCGGTGCTGCTGCACGTGCTGGGCGGCCCGGGAGGCTACCTGTCCGCCGCGCTCGGCGGCTCGAAGGGGTTCTCCGCCGTCGCCGGCGCGGCCGAACGCGGCGAGATCGCGCTGCCGGACGCGCTGCGCCGTATCGACGCGATGGCATCGGCGCGCGTCCGCGCGACCACGCGCGAGGAGCGCTCGGCGGTCGTGCAACGCCCGAACGACGTGCGTACACTGCGCAAGGCGCTGCGCCGGATGCTCGAGCACGACTGGGAGCACCTGACGGAGCTATCGCGCCGTCGGGGCGGGCCGCTCGCGGGCGATTAGCGACCCCCGGTGGGCGAAGATCCGTGGGCGCGCGGCGTGCTCGCGCCCTACTCCGTTAGCCGCCGGTAGAGCGTCGGCAGCCGCTGGGGGAGCTGCTCGATGTCGGCGACCACCTCGTACCCCATGTCCGCGCACATCTGGCCCAGGTAGTCGTGCCCTTCCTTGTCGACGGTCAGCGCGAACGGCGTGATGCCCTTGCGGCGCGCTTCGAGCAGCGCCTGCTTGGTGTCGTGGATCGCGTACTCCTTCTCCGTCC
>JAKAMA010000176.1 GCA_021813085.1 Chloroflexota bacterium
AGCCCACAGGCACAGCACCGGCGTGATCGGCGCGTGGAAGCGCGGGTCGGCGAAGAACGCCACGTGCACGAGCGTCCAGTACGCCACCAGCGACATCAGCAGCAGGCGCGTGGCGCCGGCGATGCCGCGCGGGGACGAGAGCCAGCGGCGCACCCCGACGAGCGCCAGCGCGATCAGCAGCCAGTAGTACACGTCGGACAGCCCGCCGAGCGCGAGCTTCACGCCGTGCGGTAGCACGCGGCGCTCGCCGTGGCCGTCGATCCACTGCAGCGCCTCGTGGTCGCTCGCGTACAGCCAGAACACCTTCCGCGCCGACAGCGTCACCTCGCGCAGCGGATGATGCACGATGTACCGCAGCCCCTCGCGGAAGCCGTCCTTGCTCACCCGCGCCTCCGCGCGCGGCTCGGACAGGTTCGGGTACCGGAACACGAGCTCGTTGACGATGCGCCCGCGCCCGTCGGCCCCCGCCGAGTGCCCGATGTAGAAGTCGACGCCCGCGTTCGTCGAGATCAGCACCGCCGAACCTGACTCGACGTAGTTCCGGACCGTCCACGGCGCGATCACCACGGCTGCCACCGCGCCGAGCGCCAGCGTCCGCAAGAGCGCCGCACGGATCGCGCTTGCACCAGGCCACGCGGCTGCCGGCGCGCCGTTCGTCGTATCCATGCCCGTAGGAGCGCCGCTCGCCGTGCCCCCGTCGCCGCGCCGATCACCGGCGGTGACATCGCCCGCCGGCCACAGCCAGAACGGGAGGGCGACGAGCGGGATCAGCGCCGCCTGGCCGCGGATCAGCGCCGCATACCCGACCGCGACGCCCGCTGCGGCCAGCAGCCGCCCGCTCCGCCGCACCGCCGACTCGACGATCAGCCAGATCGCCAGCAGCAGCACGAACGTGAACGCCGTCTCGCTCAGCGTGACGCCGGCGAAGAACACCGCGCTCGGCATCAGCGCGTAGAGCAGCGCGCCGAGCATCGCCGCCCGCGCATCGAATGCGCGCCGGCCGATGGCGTAGACCAGCACCACCGTGCCCGCCGCGAACAGCGCGTTCACCACGAGCGCCGCGCGCACGCTGTCGTCGAAGATCCGGTACACCGCGGCGAGGATGAACGGATACCCCGGCGGCCAGAACAGCGTCGTCGTGCCGTTGGGGTTGATGTAGCCCGCCGCGTGCGCCAGCGAGCGCCCCAGCAGGTCGTAGCGCCCGGCGTCGTCGCTCAGCGTCGGTGTGAAGTTGGTGGCGAGGATCCACGCCAGCCGCACGGCGAACGCCAGCGCCGCGATGGCCGCGAGCGTCAGCCGCTCGCGTGCGGCGGCGCGCGCTGCGGTCTGGGCGGCGGCGGCAGGCGCGCCGCGCTCCTCCTCGATCATGCGGGCAGTGTAGCCGCGGCGTGAGCCGGCCGACGCCGGCGGCAGCCAGGCGAAGCGCAGTCCTTCATGGGAGATGTGCGATGCGTCAGCAGATCCCGCCCGGCGCGCCCGCTTGCCCGCTAGCTCCCCCGCCGCAATAGTGCCTGACATGGACGGACGCGAGCTGCGTGGCAAGGCCGCGATCACCGGCCTCGGCATCACGGAGATGGGCCGCATCTACGGCCACGACGCCCCGCACTTCGCCGCGGAGGCCGTACGGCTCGCCGTTGCCGACGCCGGGCTCCGCAAGCAGGACATCGACGGCCTGCTCGTGAGCCCGGGCGTCGCCTCGCTCGGCGGCATGAGCGGCGTCGGCCTGCAGAACTACCTCGGGCTCGCCAATCTGCGCCTGCTGTCCAGCATGAACGTCGGCGGCGCGACGGCGAGCATCATGGTGCAGTACGCCGCCATGTCGGTCATCCACCGCATGGCGGACCACGTCGTCTGCGTCTTCGCCGACGCGCCGCTGCGCGAGCCGGGACGCGGCGGTGGCGCGGTCTACGCCGGCATGGGGCGCTCGCCGCGGCCGTCGGGCATGGGCGGGCTGTACACGGCGTACGGCGTCTTCGGCGTCAACGCGCACTACGCCCTCGCGGCGCGCCGCCACATGGAGCTGTACGGCACGACGGGAGACCAGCTCGGCGCCATCGCCGTCGCCGAGCGCGCCTGGGCGCGCCTCAACCCGCTGGCCGAGCACCGCGAGCCGATGACGCTCGACGACTACCGCGCCTCGCGCTGGGTCGTCGAGCCGCTGCGCCTGTTCGACTGCTGCCTCGTCTCGAACGGCGGCGTCGCCGTCGTCGTCTCGCGCGCGGAGGAGGCGAACGACCTCGCCCAGCCGCCGGCGTACATCCTGGGCATGGGGCAGGGGCACCCCGGCGACTTCCGCCGGAAGGGCTGGGACGTCGAGACGCAGACCGGCGCGCCGATGGCGAAGGAGCGCGCGTTCTCGATGGCAGGCATTGCGCTCGAGGACGTCGACGTCGTGCAGGCGTACGACTGCTACACCTACACCGTGCTCGTGACGCTCGAGGACTACGGCTTCTGCAAGAAGGGCGAAGGCGGGCCGTTCGTCGAAGGCGGCAGGCTCGGCCCCGGTGGCAGCCTGCCGACGAACACGGGCGGCGGCCAGCTCAGCGCCTACTACATGTGGGGCATGACGCCGCTCTCCGAGGCCGTGATCCAGGTGCGCGGCCAGGGCGGCGAGCGCCAGGTGCCGAAGCACGACGTCGTGCTCGTCACCGGCAACGGCGGCATCCTCGACCATCACAGCGCGCTGGTGCTCGGGAGCGCGAGGTGACGTCGGCGCCCCAGGCGTCTTGGTTATACCGGTTTGGGACTGATGCGGAACCGGCCGAAGATCTCGAAGGCCAGTCTGAGGTAGCGGCATCCCGTGGATTGCCGCACGGAGTATCCGTCATGAGTCGCACGTCGAGAACGGACGTTTCAAGAGCGGCGCGTGCCGAAGTCGAGCTATATTTCCTTGTGCACAAGACGGGAGCGAACCCGTACCACCACACGGTGGAGTTGCCGCATCCGGTGGGTTCCGAGACCGCCGAGCTGTTTAACTCGCTCTTTGGGCGACAGGGAGTAGATCGAGACGATGGGTGAGTACCGGGACGACGAGGGGCTTGTGCGCGTGGCTCTCGACGGCTCGCGCGTTCTTTCCGACCGCATCTCGGCCGTGCGCGAGCTCGGCGGCGCGGATAGCCCCACCGTGCTTGAGGCGTTGGTCGAACTGGCAACGTGCTCGGACGCGCCGGCTGCGTTCGCCGCAGCGGTCGGCCGAAGCCTGGGGCAGATCTGTTTCCGCCGGTCGCAAGGCCTCGACGACCTGGTGGTCGCCCGCATGAGCGGCGATGCGTACATCGAGTACGACAGTGAGATCGCACAGCTCCAGAAGATGATGCCGTGGAGCAAGATGCGACGGGGGACCGTCGGCTCCGGGCGATGACTGCCGCCTACACCCTCCCCATCCCCCAAGCCGATGCGGCCTCCGCGCCGTTCTTCGAGGGCGCGCGGCGCCACGAGCTGATGCTGATGCGCTGCCGCACCTGCCGCGCCTGGCGCCTGCCGTCGCGCCCGCGCTGCCCCGACTGCTGGTCGACCGACACCGAGTGGGCGCGCGCGAGCGGGCGCGGCACGCTCTATAGCTGGGGCATCATGCACCAGAAGCTGCACCCGGCGTTCGCGGAGCAGGTCCCGTACCAGTTCGCGGTCGTCGAGTTGGAGGAGGGGCCGCGCATCGTCTCGAACATCGTCGGCGTGCCGGACAGCGAGCTGCGCGCCGGCATGCCGCTCCACGCCGTGTACGACGACGTCGCGGACGACGCGACGATCGTGCGCTTCGCGCCGGACGGCGCCGAAAGGCCCGTCCTGGCATGAGCCCGAAGTTCGTGCGCGGCGGCGCCCGTCCGCCCGCGAAGCCGGGCACGATCCTGCAGGTGCGGCCATACGAGCTGCACGGCACGCGCTACTTCGCCGTGTTCTACCGCCTCGACGACGCGCCGGAGCCGCGCGAAGCACGCCTCTCCTTCGACATGATCTACGATGACCCGCGTCCAGGCGACCAGGTGCTGGTCGCATCGGTGCTCGGTGTGGTCGACCGCATCCAGCGCAGGGAGGCGTCATGACGTTCAGCATCATCGCCCGCGACCCGGCGAGCGCGTCCTTCGGCGTCGCCGTCTGCACGGCCGTGCCCTGCGTCGGCGCGCTCGTGCCGCACGCGAAGAGCGGCGTCGGCGCTGTGGCGACGCAGTCGTACGTCAACGTCGACCTCGGCCGCGACGGACTGAAGCTGCTCGAGCTCGGCATGAGCCCGCGGGCGGCGCTCGAAGGCCTGCTCGCCGACGACGCGGGCGCGGCGCTGCGCCAGGTGGCGGCCATCGACGCGCAGGGGCGGACGTTCTCCTACAGCGGCAAGGACTGCGTCGAGTGGTTCGGCAGCCGCGAGGGCACCGATTACTCCGTGCAGGGCAACATGCTGGCGGGACAGGCCGTCGTCGACGCGATGGCGGACGTCTTCGAGCGGGCCGCCGGCGCGCCGTTCAGTGTGCGGCTGCTGGGCGCCCTCGAAGCGGGCCAGGCGGCGGGCGGCGACAAGCGCGGGCGCCAGTCGGCGGCGCTGCTCGTCACGCCGGCGGTGGTCGTCCGGGGCGCGCCCGCCGACTTCGACCTCCGCGCCTACGCCCTCGATATCCGCGTCGACGAGCACCCGGACCCGGTGCCCGAGCTGCGCCGCATCTTCGAGCTGCTGCGCAAGCAGGCCGCCGAAGAAGACGCCGCGGGCGACGACCGGTAGGGGCGACCGGCCGGTCGCCCCTACATCGAGATGCGTATGCAGTCAGCAGTGCCGCCCCGATCGGGCGCGCCGCGATCGGCCCTGCCCTTCCGTCAGTCGGCCCCGCGCGGCCGGCCTCCCCGCCTCTCGCCCGCATCGACCGTCGCCGTCGCCGCGGCGGCCGGAGTCGACGCGTCGGTCGGCACGGCCGTGGGCGTGGGCGACGGCGTCATCGTCGGCGTGGCCGTCCACGCGCGAGGCGTCCCCGTCGCTGTCGGCGTCGGCGTCGCCGCCGGCCCGGCGCACCCCGTGCTCCCGTCCGCCAGGTCCACGCTGACGTCCGGGCCGTACGTGTTCTGCTGGGGAACGTCCCAGTTGGGAGAGTTGTGCGCCGGGATCGTGAACGTCCCGGTCGTGGTGTCGCCGCCGTCCGGCGGGCCGTACGTGAACACGTGCAGGGTCACGCAGCCGGCCGCCGCCTTGCGTGCGAACGTGAGGTTAGCGAGCGTCCCCGCGCTCGTCGTGCTGCCCCCGCCCAGGATGACGCACCCGATGTTCGCCCGCCCTGAGAAGGTCAGCGGCGGCGCGCAGAACGTCGGCGCCCCGCTCGTCTCCAGGGCGCCGCCCGACGTGCCCCCCTTGTAGGTGAGGAGGCCGGCGTCGAAGGCCACGGTGGCGTTGAACCCGGTGTACGGGTCCTGCGACGCCGATGTTAGCACCGGCACGATGAGGTTCGCGCCGGACAGCGTCGGCGTCCCGATCGAGATCCGCCCGCCGATGCTCGGCGCCGGCGGCGGCGAGACCGGGCACTGCGGTGGCGACACCGGCACGGGGCCGCCGGGTGTGCAGGGGTGAGGCGTCGGCGACGGCGGCACGCACGGCGGACTGACTTGGGGCGGCGACGGTGGGCAGGGTGGCGGCGATGGTGGCGACTGCGGCGTGCAGAAGATGCGGATCGTCGCCTCGACGCGCCCCACA
>JAKAMA010000177.1 GCA_021813085.1 Chloroflexota bacterium
CTCGAAGACCGGGCGCGCGGGTTCCATCCGGACCTCGTCTGGTGCCAGGTCGCCGCCCGCCACATGGACCTCAAGGCCGCCGCCGGCCGCCGCACCCGCTGGGCGCCGATGGAGGAGATGGCGGCGCACCCTGACGCCGACCTGGTGCTCGTCGCGACCAGCGGCGCCGCCGGCCTCGCGCCGGCGCTCGCCGCCCTGCGCGCGGGCAAGGCCGTCGCCCTCGCCAACAAGGAAGTGCTCGTGATGGCCGGCGGCATCGTCACGCGCGCCGCCGAGCAGGGCCGCGGCGAGCTGCGCCCCGTCGACAGCGAGCACAGCGCCATCTGGCAGTGCCTCTGGGGCGAAGATCCGGCCACCGTCTCAAAGCTCATCCTGACCGCCTCCGGCGGCGCCTTCCGCGACGTGCCGCCGCGCGACCTCGAGCGCGTGACGCCGCAGCAGGCGCTCCGCCACCCCACGTGGGACATGGGCCGCAAGATCACGGTCGATTCCGCAACACTGATGAACAAGGGCTTCGAGGTGATCGAGGCGCGCTGGCTCTTCGACGTGCCGATGGACCGCATCGAGATCGTGATGCACCGCGAGAGCATCGTGCACTCGCTGGTCGAGTTCGCCGATGGCAGCGTCAAGGCGCAACTGGGCGAGCCCGACATGCGGCTGCCAATCCGCTGCGCCCTCTGTTACCCTGAACGTATCGCATGCGAGAGCACCCCGCGGCTCAACCTCGCGCGCGCGAAGGCGCTGAACTTCTCCGAGCCCGACCTCGCGCGCTACCCCTGCCTGCGCCTGGCGCTGGAAGCCGGCGCGAAGGGCGGCACGTGGCCGGCGGTGCTCGCCGCCGCGGACGAAGTGGCGGTGGAGCAGTTCATGGGCGGCGAGATCCGCTTCACCGACATCGCCAGCGCCGTGGATCGGGCCCTCTCGGCGCACGAGGGCCGCGCCGATCCTTCACTCGACGAGATCCTCGAAGCCGACCGCTGGGCACGTGCGTTCACGGCGCAGCGCGCGGCCCGGCCGCAGCCCGTGGCGCACCGGACGTGAGCGCCAGCGGGTCACGAGGAGGACAGGCGCCCGCGCCGCCGTTCGGCCGCGCGGCTGTGGTGGCGGACCGATGAGCATCCTGACCTTGTACATCCTGCCGTTCGCCGGCATCCTGCTCGGCCTCGTCGTGATCCACGAGGGCGGCCACTACATCGCCGCCAAGCTCTTTGGTGTGAAGGTGCTCGAAGCCGGCATCGGACTGCCGCCCCGCATCTGGGGCTTCACGTGGCGGGACACCCAGTACTCCCTCAACGCGCTGCCGCTCGGCGCGTTCGTGCGCCTGCTCGGCGAAGAGGACCCATCGGACCCGCACAGCCTCGCCGCCCAGCCGAAATGGAAGCGGACGATCATCATCGGTGCCGGCGCGTTCCTGAACATCGTCGTCGCGGTCGTGCTCTTCTCGGTCGCACTGATCCTGCCGCACTCGGTGTCGATCGGCGGCGCCAGGATCGCGGGCGTCGCGCCGGGCAGTCCCGCCGCGCACGCGGGCCTCCAGGTGGGCGACCAGATCACGAAGATCAACGGCCGCGCCGTGAACTCCTTCGAGGACGCGTCGTACCTGATCCGCCTCTACCAGGGTTCGCACATCGACTTCACCGTCACCCGCCCGGATCGGAGCACGGGCACGGCGCGGACGATGCAGGTCGACAACGTCTACGCGCGCTGGAACCCGCAGCCCTACACGGACGAGTGCGGGGTCAAGCAGTCGGAAGGCCCCACGGGCATCACGGTGACGCCCGGAGGCGTCGTCCCCATCAGCCGCACGCCGCAGGAGACGGCGCAGCTCCTGCAGCAGTCGGAGCGCGACTACGCCGCCTACAAGAAGGATATGGCGCCGGGTGCGCCACCCGGTTGCGGCGCGAGCAAGTTCGGGTTCGACGCCCTGACGGCGGCGGCGTGCAGCGGCCTCAGCGGCAAGCAGCTTGCCGAAGCCCAGGCGCTCAAGGCGCGGCTCTTCGCCGGCACCCCCCAGCCCTGCTACGTCTTCAGCCCTCCGCCTGCCACCGAAGTCCTGACGAGGTCCGTGTCCGAGTCGCCCGTGACCGCGCTCCGCCATGGCGCGCGCATGACGTTCGAGTCGATCATCCTCATGCGAAACCAGATCTGGGGGCTGGTGCGCGGCTTCACGAACCGCTCGCCGATCACCGGCCCGGTCGGCATTGCCCAGGCCACGGGCGAGGTCGTCCACCAGGCGGGCTGGCAGTCGTTGATCCTGCTGGCCGCCAGCATCAGCATGAGCCTGGGCGTGATCAACTTCCTGCCCATCCCGATGCTGGACGGCGGCCGGCTCTTCTTCATCCTCATCGAGTTCCTGCGCCGGGGACGGCGCATCGCGCCCGAGAAGGAAGCCCTTGTACACTTGGTGGGACTGGTGGCGATGCTGACGCTCTTCGCGGTCGTCACCTACTTCGATATCGCGCGTATTATCAGCGGAGGAAGTCTGCTGCGATGACGCAACCACGCCGGCAATCCCGTCCCGTGCACGTCGGCGACGTCCAGATCGGTGGCGGCGCACCCGTCGCCGTGCAGTCGATGTGCTCCACCGACACGGCGGACGTCAAGGCGACCGTCGCGCAGCTCCACCGACTGAAGGACGCCGGCTGCGACATCGTGCGCATCGCCGTGCCCGACAAGGAGGCCGCCGCCGCGCTCCCGGAGATCGTCCGGCAGAAGCCGCTGCCGATCATCGCCGACATCCACTTCGACTACCGCTGGGCGCTCGCGGCGATCGAGGCCGGCTTCGACGGCCTGCGCCTCAACCCCGGCAACATCCGCGACGCCGAGAAGGTGAAGCTCGTCGCGAAGGAAGCCAAAGCCCGCGGCATGCCGATCCGCATCGGCGTCAACGCCGGCTCGCTGCCGCCCATCCGCTCGCTCGCCGAGGGCGAGCTGCCGCCCTCCCTGCCCGACCGCATGGTCGAGGCGGCGCAGTGGGAGATCCGGCACCTCAACGACGCCGGCTTCGACGACATCAAGATCTCGATGAAGGCGTTCGACGTGCCGACGATGGTCGAGGCCTACCGCCGCATCGCGCCGCTCGTGCCCTACCCGCTGCACCTCGGCGTCACCGAGGCCGGCACGCCGCGCGCCGGCTCCGTGCGCAGCGCCATCGGCATCGGCATCCTGCTCGCCGAGGGCATCGGCGACACGATCCGCGTCTCCCTCGCCGCCGACCCGGTCGAGGAAGTGCCGGTGTGCTGGGACATCCTCAACACGCTCAACCTGCGCAAGCGCGGCGCGACGCTCGTCGCCTGTCCGACCTGCGGCCGCATCGAGATCGACCTGATCCCGCTGGCGAACAGGGTCGAAGAGCACTTCACGAAGCGTGGCAAGATCCTCACCGTCGCCGTCATGGGCTGCGTCGTCAACGGCCCGGGCGAGGCGAAGATGGCCGACCTCGGCATCGCCGGCGGCAAGGGCCGCGGCGTCATCTTCCGCAAGGGCGAGATCGTCAGGACCGTCGACGAGCCGGAGTTCATGACCGCGCTCATCGAAGAGGGCGAGAAGATCATCGCCGAGATGGAGGCGGGCACCTACACCCCCGTCGGCCACGCCGGCGACAGCGTCATCCCGCTGATGGAAGTGCCCTCGCGGTGACCCGCGCCGCCGCGGGTGAGCGCGACGCGAAGCCCGGACGGGCCTGCCGGCGTGGAGCACAGCCGCCCCCGGCTGTGCGTCCGGCGGACCCGGACCAACGCGGTACAGGACGGACGACCCGTGGGATCACGACGCGTAGCGCGCCGCGCGCGGCCGGCGCCGGCGCAGCCCCACGCCTGTCCCCGACACCGCCGCCCCGGCGAACGCGCACGCCGCGATCAGCGCAGCGAGCACGTCGCTGCCTTCCCCGCCGGCCGGGCCGCCGCCTGTGCCCGGCATCGTGATCGGCGGTGGCGCGTCGAGCGCGGGCTCGACGCCCGCGTACGCGTAGAGCCGCTGCTGGCCGACGGTGAACACCCCGCCTCCGGTCTGCACCATCACCCACAGGTGCTCCGGCGAAACGAACCTCGCCGACGCGACGCCCGCCCCCATCGACGCACCCTTGGGCATCGGCTCCGCGCGCCACGTCGCGCCGCCGTCCGATGTCCGCAACAGCAGGCCGGAGCAGCCCGTCGCGCCGCACCGCGTGCCGGTCGCCCTGCCCGTCCTTTGGTCGAAGAAGCGAAGCGCGCCGAACGACAGTTGACCATCGATCTGCGTGCTCTGCCACGTGCGGCCGGCGTCGCCGCTCCGCCAGATCACCGTCGGGTCCGCCCCGGTCCCGCACCGCGAGAGCGCCACCCAGATGTAACCGGCATCCAACGCGGCGATCCCGGGAGCGCGGCAACCCTGCGCCGCGGGCACGTCCGCGCGGCGCACCCACGTGTCACCGCCATCGATCGAGACGTAGATGCGCGGGGTGCACCCTTCACTCGACCCGCCGCACGATGGCGCGGTGGCCACCGCGAACAGCGACCCGACGAACGCGATCCGCGCGCGCGGCGCCGGCGGGCGCTGTTCGTACCACGTCGCGCCGCCGTCGCGCGTGTGGAACACCCTGTCGTCGTCCGGCGACATCAGCCATCCCGCCGCCGCGGACGTGAAGGCCAGCTCCGGCGTCGACAGCAGCATCGGCGTCGTGAACTGCCGTATCCAGGTCGTGCCGCCGTCCGTGGTGTGCAGCACATCGAACATGCCGCACCCGGCGCTGGCCGGACAACTCGCCTCCAGCCCCCAGCCTTCGTCCGCGGACACGAATGCGACGCCAACGAGCGCGCGGTCGCTCACTGGCGCCCACGTCGCACCCCCGTCGCGCGTGCGGAGCAGCTTCGACGCCGCGAACCAGCCGTCCCGCGCGTTCGCGAAGTCGAAGGCGCCCGATCCCACGGTCACAGGGAACTGCGCGGCCTGCCAGGTGGCCCCATCGTCGGTCCACTGCGGCCCCGCATATCCGGCCCAGACGCCGCGCGCCGTGCCCGCGAACGCGAGCACCGATCCGGAGTCGCTGCCGCGCGAACTGGTCGCGCGCCACGTCGCGCCGCCGTCCGTGGTACGCATGAGGCTCCGCGTACACGGGGCCGCCGCCGGCACGTCGCACGAGGTCTCGACGACAGCCGCCTCCTTCGCGCCGAAGCCCGCGATATCCCCCAGGTACCCGCGCTCCCCCGGCGCGCGCACCTCCGTCCACGTCGCGCCGCCGTCCGCCGTCCGCACGACGACGGGGACGCAACGCACGCCTCCGTCACAGCGATATCCTGTCGCCCAGCCCGTGGTCGCGTCCACGAACGCGATCCGTCGCAGGTCCACGTATGTGTTGACGACGCCCCACGACGCGCCGCCGTCCTCGCTCCGGAACAGCGCCTGCTCGCGCGTACAGCCGGGCCCGGCGTTCGGGTCGGGCGCGCACACCCAACGCGCACCCACCATCCATCCGTGCCTGCCATACCGCAGGAAGGTGACCGTGCTGATCTCGTAGTCCGGGGCGATGCGCAGCTCCCGCCACGTCGCGCCGCCATCGTCCGTGCGCAGCACGACATGCGGCTTCGGCCCGCCAATGACGACATCGCTAGAGCCGATGTCGACCCCGACGGCCATCGCCGTGCGGTCGTCGAGTGCCGCGACAGAAGAGAGG
>JAKAMA010000178.1 GCA_021813085.1 Chloroflexota bacterium
GCCTCGCAGAACGGCGTGACGACGCAGGCGACGCCGACGTCCACGGCCACAGCGCCGGCGACCGCGACCGGCACGGCCACGAGCACCGCCACCGCGCAGGCGACGGCCACGAGCGCGGCGACCGGCGCGGCGACCGCGAGCGAGACCGCGACGAGCGTCCCTACGGCAACGACGACGCCCGCACCGACGGCCACGAGCACGCCGGGGGCGGGAGCCTCGCCCACCGCCACGGCGAGCGGCACCCCGACAGCCGGCTGCAACGACGACAGGAAGGACGCCGACGACCAGCACGAGGCCGACGACGACAGCAAGGACGGCGGCGCCGTCAGCACGCCGCAGCCCGGCGGCACACCCGCTGCGGCGGATCCCTGTGACGTGGAGGAGAAAGACGGGCACGACGACGGCCACAAGCAGGCGGACACGCACGAGGACACGCACGAGGACGCCCACGACGATGCTGACCACGCATCTGCCGGGAAGGACTGACCGGCCCGCGTGAGGCGCTCAGGGAGACGGCCCCGGAGAACCGGGGCCGTCTCTGCCTCCGGCGCCCGCGACGGCGCGCCCTACTTCAGCAGCGCTTCGAGGATCGTCGCCATCTCACGCGCGTCGCGGCCGGGCATGCCGATGAGCGGCAGGTCGACGCCGAGCGCGCGGCGCTCATCGAGGTCTTCCCTGCACCGCTCGAGCGGGCCGACGACGGCGGTCTGGTCGAGCATGCGGTCGGAGACGCCGGCCGCGGCCGCCTTCGCGTCGCGCGCTTCCCAGCCGGCGCGGATCTGCCGGACCTCATCCTCGAACCCGTTCCGGACCAGCATCTCGTAGTAGTACGTACCCATGCGGCCGACGTAGAACGCGATCGGCGCGCGCGCCTGCATGCGCACCTGCTCGGCGCTCCCGGCGTCCGTGATCTGCATGACAATGGATGGCGCCACCGTGATGTCGGCACGGGCCTTGCCGGCCTTCCGCGCACCCTGCATGATCGTCGCCACGCCTTCCTGGATCTTGTCCTTCGGCCAGTAGATGGGGATCCAGCCGTCGGCGATCTCGCCCGTCTGCGCCATGCTCTTCGGCGCGATCGAGGCGATGTAGGTAGGGATATGGTCGCGGGACGTCGGGAACTGCATGGTGAAGCCACGGCCCAGGTGGAAGACCTTACCCTCGTACTGCAGCTTCTCGCGCCGCATGATCATGTCGATGATCTGCACGTACTCGCGCAGGCGCGTCGCCGGCCGGTCGAAGGGCACCCCATGCCAGTGCTCGACCACGTTGGCGCCGGAGCTGCCGAGCCCGATCAGCGCCCGCCCGCCCGAAAGCTCGTCGAGCGTGCCGAACGTCATCGCCAGCACCGCCGGCGTGCGGCTGAACACGTTGACGATGGCCGTGCCGAGCTGGATCTTCCTCGTCGCCAGCGCGAGTTGCGTCAGCATGCTGAAGGCGTCGCGGCCCCATGCCTCCGCCACCCAGGCGGACTCGACGCCGAGGTCATCGGCGATCTTGACGCGCTCAACGAGGTCGGCGCGCTCTGTGGGGCTGCCGGCAACGCCGATCTGGATGCCAAGGCGCTTCGTCATGAAGAGTGGATCCTTTCGTGCGCGGAGGCCGAAGGAATGCGCGGCGTCAGCGTAACCGGCGCGCGGGCGGTCGGCCAGCGCTGTTGGTAGCATGGCGGCGATGCGCATCGTGACGGTGGCGGACGACGGGACGCTGGCACGGGTGGCGGCGGACCTCATCTGCGCGGTCGTCGGCGCGAAGCCCGACGCCGTGCTGGGGCTGCCGACCGGCGCCACACCGGTCGCGACGTACCGCGAGCTGGAGCGGCGTTCGGCGGCGGGCAAGACCGACGTCTCGCGGGCGATGGTGTACGCCATCGACGAGTTCGCCGGCGTCTCACCGGCCACGCCGGGCACGAACCACATGTTCTATCGCGCGCACCTGCGCCTGCCGGTGCGGGCGCTCCACGTCCCGGACGCGGTTGCCCCGGAGCCCGAAGCACACATTGCTGACTTCGCTGAAGCGGTCCGGCAGGCGGGCGGCTTCGACCTGTGCGTGCTCGGCATCGGGACGAACGGCCACATCGCGTTCAACGAGCCAGGCTCGGCGCGCGACTCGCGGGCGCGCGTCGTGGACCTCGCCGAGACATCGCGCCAGGCGCACGCGGCGGCGTTCGGCGGCATCGAACGCGTGCCTCGGCAGGGGATGACGCTCGGCGTCGCGGACCTGCTGGAAGCGCGCGCGATCGCCGTGCTCGCGACGGGCGCCGGGAAGGCGGAGATCGTGCGCCGCGCCATCGATGGGCCCATGACGGCGGCGGTGCCGGCGTCGTGGCTCCAGGCGCACGGCGACTGCACATGGCTGCTGGATGCGGCCGCGGCGCGCACGCTGCGGCCAAGATAGGAGCGATCGACGGACGGCAGACGACAGACGGCACACAACAGACAACCGACAACTGACTACTGACTACTGACTACTGACTACTGACAACCGACAACTGACTACTGACTACTGACTACTGACTACTGACTACTGACAACCGACAACTGACAACTGACAACTGACAACTGACAACACATAGCACACCTGCCGTCGGCGCCAATTAGCGCCGGAGAGCGGGCGCACCCGACGCGCCGCGGCGGCCGCGCACGTGCGCGATCAGCCCGCCTACGTTGCCATTGACCATCGCCAGCGCGAGGAGGATCAGGGCGAGGCCGACGATCAACCCGTAGCCGATGTGCTCGCCCAGTGCCCACCAGCCCAGCACAGTCGCCACAACCGGGATCACGTACGTGACGAGCGCAACCTGCGTGGCGCTGACGCGCTGCACGAGCGCGAAGAAGATGATGTAGGCGAACGCGGAGCAGAGCAGTCCCAGCGCGACCCACGACATGGCAGCACCGGCGGACGCGTGCAGGTGCGGCGCACGATCGACGAGGAGTGCCAGGGGCGCGGCGACGAGCGCACCCGCAACGAGCTGGCCGGCAGCGGACCCAACGGGGTCGCCATCGCGGACGCGGGCACGCGCGACGACCGTCGAGAACGCGTACGACGCCGAGGCGGCGATAACGGCGAACTCGGCGAGCTTGCTCGCGCTCGCCAGGTCGCCGACCGTCGGGCTGACGATGATGAACGCGCCGGCGAAGCCGACCGCGAGGCCGGCGGTGCGGCCGGCGCTCAGCCGCTCCTGGCGGAGCGACAGGGCGATCAGGAACGTGAAGAGCGGCATCGTCGCGTTCAGCGTACCGGCGAGGGCGCTCGCGATCCGTTCTTCAGACCAGGAGACGAGCGCGAACGGCAGCACGTTGTTCGTCACGCCGAGGAGCAGCAGCACCGGCCACGCCGCGCGCGGCGGAAAGGCCCGGCCGGTCGCCCGCAGCAGCACGAGGAGCGCGACCGCGGCGAGGATCAGGCGCCCGGCGACGAGCGTCATCGGCGGGACATCGCGCACGGCGACGCGGATGAACAGGAACGCCGACCCCCAGATCACGCCCAGGAGCAGGAGCAGCGCGAGATCGCGGGACTTCATGCGCCTCCCGGACGGCCAGACGGCTCGTCCGAGGCCGTATGGCCTCGGTGGGGTGGTTGCTTGCGTCGTGTCATCATTGTGCGCGGGGACGCGGCCGGGCGCACCTGCCGCCCCCGGGAGGCCGTCTCCGCGCCAGAAGTGTGTGCGGTCGGCGGCAGACAGCCGCGACGAGGTATGCGTTGCAGCACCGGCGGATCCGAGGCCTGTACGTGATCATCGACCCCGACGCCTGCTCCGGACGGCCACACGGCCTCGGACGAGCCGTCTGGCCGTCCGGGAGCGCGGCCGAGGTCGCGAGGATGGCGCTCGACGGCGGCGCACAGGTCGTGCAATGGCGCGACAAACGGCGCGACAAGGGCGACCAGCTCGACGATGCGCGGGCGATCGGCGCCCTGTGCAGGGCGCGCGGCGCGACGTTCATCGTCAACGACCACGCGGACCTGGCGCTGGCGGCCGGTGCCGACGGCGTACACCTCGGGCAGCACGATCTGCCGGTCGCGGCCGTGCGGCCGATCGTGGGCTCGATGATGATCGGCGTGTCGACGAACACCGTCGAGGAGGCACGTCGCGCGGAGGCGGCGGGCGCCGAGTACGTGGCGGTGGGCGCCGTCTTCCCCACGCGCTCGAAGGTCGTGACGCGGGCGGCGAGCCTCGAGCGGTTGCGTGAGGTGCGGGCGGCCGTGCGGGTCCCCGTCGTGGCGATCGGCGGCATCGACGCGTCGAACATCGGCCGCGTGGTCGAGGCGGGCGCGGACGCGGCGGCCGTGATCAGCGCGGTGTGCGGCGCGGCGTCGCCGGAGCGCGCAGCGAGGGAGCTGGCGGCCGCCTTTCGCTGATGCCGTGTGCAGCGGATCGGGCGCGGCAAGCGGCGCCCCTACCCCGTCGGCGGGCCGTGGAGCGCGTAGAACTCGTCGCGCAGGACGGCCATGCGGATCACGTCGTGGTAGCGGCCGTCACGAAAAACGTCGTCGCGCAGGCGGCCCTCCTCGACGAAACCGCACGCGCGATACGAGGCTTGCGCGCGCTCGTTGTAGTCGTACACGCTGAGCGCGACGCGATGCAGGTTCATCTCGCCGAACGCGAAGTGCAGGAGCGTCTTCATCGCGTCCGTGCCGTACCCGTGCGACCAGCAGTCCCGCTCGCCGAGCATGATGCCCGCGAGCGCCTTGCGGTCCTCCGGCGAGACGTCGAACAGGTTGCAGTTGCCGATGTGCCGCCCCTCCTTCGTCTCGATGGCAAAGGACACGCGCCCGAACGCCAGCGGCTTCGACGTGAGCTCGCGCAACCACGCCTCCTCCGCCGCCATCGACATCTGGTAGCGCAGCGTGAGGAAGCGTGTCACCTCGCGGTCGTTGACCCAGCGCGCGTTGCGCTCGAGGTCGGACATCTCGGGCGCCCGCAGGTTGACGAGTTCGCCCTCGAGCATGGTTGCCTCCGATGATGCACACGCTCGGCGGCAAGGATCGTCCGGCAACCGAGAAGCCCACCGCTCGGGTGGGCCTGTCCTGCGTCGTGTGCGCGCCGGCGTGCCGCCGGGTCGTCGCGTAGTATACCGCCCGGCGCCCCCGGGGGAGCAACCGCGCGACGGTCGCTGTGGGCCAGCGCGTGATCGCCCGCAGTCCCGGCAGCCACCGATCCCGGAATGCAGCGAAGGCCCAGAACTCCCTCATCTGAAACCACGAGAGCAGACTCGGTCGGCTGCGCCCTCCGCCTGAGGGCGCTACGCCCGGAGGTCACCTGGCCTGCGAGATCTCATTCGACCTCGCGGAACACCGAGTACGTCAACGTGCCGTCGACGAACTCCATACCTGAGGCCGCCTCCGCGTAACCAGGATCCCCGAGCGTGCGGGCTTCGTGCTCCTCGTAGGCGGCCAGGTCTTCATAGCGGTAGACGAGGCGGATCGAGTTCATCGGACCGGAGAGCCCCTGGAGGGCCCTTGGCACGGCGTAGCCGTGGTCCCGGGCGTATGCCAGGTAGCGCTCCAGCCCTTCGGCGAAGGCAATGAGGCGTCCCTGGGTGACACGCCCGTCGACGTGGATCTCGACGGTCATAGTGCTCCTCTCAGCTCGGGACGAGCCTACGACCGGGGCCGAGGGAATGGTGGCTGTGAGCGGTCACAAGATCG
>JAKAMA010000179.1 GCA_021813085.1 Chloroflexota bacterium
TCGCGTTCCATCTGCTCGCGCGCAAGAAGGGCTTTCCGCGTTATGTCACGCGTACTGAGTTCGCGGCCGAGCCGTCGCTCGCGGCGTACCTGGCGGCGTCCGGCGAGCCGGCGCCACTCATCGACGCGGGGCTGCGGCGCGCGGTGGACGCCGGCGTGCTGCTGCGCCTTGCCATCGAGCGTGACGGCGGGCGCGACGAGTGGTACTTCCTGAACGCGCCGGCGGACCGTCGCGGCCTCGACGCCGTGCGCCGCGGCGACGTGCCGGTCGCGCGCGCGGTCGATGCGCCGGCGGCGCCCGAACGCGCATCGATCTACGCGCTGTACGAGTCGCTGATCGGCACGCTGGGCCCGGGCATGGCGGAGGCGCTGACAGAGGCGGAGCGGCTCTATCCGGCGGAATGGATCGAAGCGGCGTTCCACGAGGCCGCCGAGCAGAACGCGCGGAGCTGGCGCTACATCACACGCATCCTGGAACGATGGGCAACCGAGGGACGGGACCATGCGCAAACTGACCGAGATCCTGCCGCCGGCGACCGTTACTTCGCGGGCAAGTACGGCCGCATCCTCAAGCAGCGCCTGGGACGATGACGCCGGCGCCTGCCCGCACTGCCGGGGCGCGCGCTTCGTACGGCTGGCCGTGCCGCCGGAGCACCCGGACTTCGGGCGGCCGGTGCCGTGCGCCTGCGCGATGCACGAGAGCGCGCGCACGCGCGGCGAGCGGCTCGCCCGCTACTCGAACATCGGGCCGCTCGCCCGGCTGACGTTCCGGACGCTGATCGCGCGCGGCCGCAGCGCCGCGGCGCACGACCAGGAGCAGTACCGGCGCTGCGTCGACGACGCGCGCGCGTTCGCGGAGGCGCCCGACGGCTGGCTGGTGCTCTGCGGCGCCAGCGGCTGCGGCAAGACGCACATCGCGGCGGCCGTCGTCAACCGCCTGCTGGAGCGTGGCGAGCCGGCGCTGTTCGTCGTCGTCCCGGACCTGCTGGACCACCTGCGCTCCGCGTATCAGCCGGGTGCCGACGTGCGCTACGACGAGCTGTTCGAGCGCGTCCGCAACGCGCGCGTGCTCGTGCTCGACGACCTCGGCACGCAGTCGCCGACGCCGTGGGCACAGGAGAAGCTCTTCCAGCTCGTGAACCATCGCTTCAACGCGCGGCTGCCAACCATCGTGACGACGAACCTGCTGCCCGAGCAGATGGACGAGCGCCTGCGCACGCGACTCACCGACGCCGGCCTGGCGCGGGTCTACGTGCTGGAGTCGCGCCGGCCGTCCGACATGCGCGCGCTCGACGTGCTGGACCACCCGCTGATCCGCGAGATGACGTTCGAGCGCTTCGACGTGCGGGCGGTCCACCTGGCGGGCGACGACCGGCGGCGCGTCGAGAACGCGTACCGGCAGGCGCTGGCGTTCGCGGAGGCGCCCGAAGGCTGGCTGCTGCTGATGGGGCCGCACGGCGCCGGCAAGACGCACCTGGCGGCGGCGATCGCCAACGACCGCCGCCGGCGCGGCGAGACGCCGCTGTTCATTGTCGTGCCGGACCTGCTGGACTACCTGCGCCGGGGCTTCGCCGGGGACGAAGCGCGCGGCGCGTACGAGGCGTTCGACGAGATGAAGACGGCGCCGCTGCTGATCCTCGACGACCTCGACGCCCAGACCGGCATCGCCTGGGTGCGCGACCGGCTGTTCCAGTTGCTGAACTACCGCCACACGGCGCGACTGCCCACGGTGATCACGACCGCGCTGACGCTCGACGAGCTGGGCGAGCGGCTGGCGTCGCGGCTGGTGGACCACGCCGTCTGCACGGCGATCGTCCTCGGCGAGCCGCAGCGCAACGAGGCGCCGCGTCCGCGCGCGCGGCGCGGGGCGCGGAAGTAGCGGCAGGGACAGGAGGGGAAGAAGATGCCACTCGATGCCGGCGGCCCGTATCTTTCAGTCGCAGCCCTCTGCGAACGCGTCCTGACAGAGGGCGACGGCGTGCTGAGCGCGATACGCATCGTTGACCGCATCACGCATGTGGCGAGCGACCCTGGCGCGCCCGAGGAGATGCCGCCGATCCCCGTGAGTCTGACCGCACTCGTCGTTCTGAAGTCGGGAGCCGCTCGTGGGCGCCACGCGTTGAAGATCAGGCCGGAGGATCCGGCAGGCATGCGGCTGCCAGAGATCTCCCTCCCGATCCTGTTCGAAGGAGAAGATCGCGGGGCGAGCGTGGTCGTGAACCTCGCCCTTCAAGTGCAACGCGAGGGCTTGTACTGGTTTGACGTCTATCTTGATGAAGAGCGGATCACGCGGATGCCGATGCGCGTGGTCTACCACCGACTGACTGTTGGTACGTGAGCGTCGCTACGGTGACCTGCGTCGCCGAGGACTTGCGCGTGTGGGTCATGTCGATTTCATACCGCTCGATGAGCGGCGTGAGGAGGCTCCGAAGATCGTCTTCGCCAAGATGGCTGCTCGTGAACTCCGCGACTCGCAGTTCGATCTCGCCGATCAAATCGCGCAGCGGCGACTCGACCCTCAGATCGACGCGATCCGTGGCACGGATAAACCACTCGCGAAACTCCCGGAGCGTGCTCTCACCAACCAGATAACGGGCCAGATGTTCGCGAATCTCCAAATCTAGCGGATTCGGCATGAGTCAGATCCCTCCTGTCCGCTTCATCAGCGCGGAAGAGCTGCGCCGCCGTTTCAATGACGGCCGATACTGGGATCGGGCACGATCTGGCGAGTTTCGCCAGGTCATCCTCAGGGATGGCCACCCGAGCCAGGCACTCGCGAACGAGCCCGTTTGCACTCGGAGCCAGATTATCGCATACGTGATCCCCGATGGCACAAGGATTGCCGTCGTCCACCAGTATCTTCGGCGGGACGGGCGGCTTGGCGCAGGCGGGCGGCCGGATCCCAAGCTGCTGGTCGAGGACGGCGTGCGCCACGTTCCGGCCGAGCCGCCAGAAGCCGAGCAGCGGGAGCCATGAAGCGGGCGGTGGTACTGGGCGGTGGCGGCAACGTCGGCATCGCGTGAGAGCTGGTGGCGCCGGCTCGGCGGTCTGCGCGGCCAGCCATGCGCGGCCGCGCAACGTCGGCATCGCGTGAGAGCTGGTGGCGCCGGCAAGACTCACCATCGCAGCCGCCGCCTCGCGCAGGATCTTGGGCGAGTGTCCGCGCCGAAGGGTCAAGCGCGCGCCTCGTACACCAGGCCATGAAATCATCTCTCTATCTGACGATCCAGGAGCAGTTGCGCCGTTTCGTGTCGGGCGAACTCACGCTCGACGCGTTTCGTGACTGGTTCACGCCTGCCACGTGGGACATCGACCGCACGGGTGCGGACGACGCGCGGGAGCTGAGCTACGAGATCGAACACAGGTTGGCTGAGTGTGCGAACGGCAACTGGGACGAACAGGAACTGAGGCTCCTGCTGCGTCCCTTCGCCGAGCGCCGATCTGAAGCCGCATCTGCCTGATCACCACCGCAGCCGCGGGCGGCGGGCCGCCGCCGCTTCGTCGAGGCGGCGGAGGGGGGCGGTGTGGGGGGCTTCGCGCAGGAGCGCGGGCTGCGTGCGCGCCTCCTCGGCGATCTGGAGCATGGCGTCGCAGAAGGCGTCGAGCGTCTCCTTCGTCTCGCTTTCGGTCGGCTCGACCATCAGCGCTTCCTCTACCACCAGCGGGAAGTAGATCGTCGGCGGGTGGTAGCCGTAGTCGATCATCCGCTTGGCGATGTCGAGCGTCTTCGCGCCCTGCGCCTTCTGGCGCGCGCCGGAGAACACGACTTCGTGCATGCAGGTGCGGTCGTGCGCGAGGTCGTAGGCGCCGCGCAGGCGCGCCTGCACGTAGTTGGCGTTCAGCACCGCCGCCTCGCTGATCGCGCGCAGGCCGTCGGGCCCCAGGCTGCGGATGTAGGCGTAGGCGCGCACGAGCACGCCGAAGTTGCCGTGAAACGCGCCCATGCGGCCGATGGTGTGCTTCGGGGTATTGAGCACGTATCGGGCGCTGGAGGGTGGAGGGTGGAGGGTGGAAGCCTCACCCCCCGGCCCCCTCTCCACACTGTGGAGAGGGGGAGCGCCAACTGGGGGTGGGGGCGGCGCTCCCGTGCTGGCTGCCTCCCGCGTCCGGTCGCCCTGGAGCACGACGTGGGGCGCGGGGAGGTAGTCGACGAGGTGCGCCTTGACGGCGATCGGGCCGGCGCCGGGGCCGCCGCCGCCGTGCGGCTGGCTGAACGTCTTGTGCAGGTTGATGTGCATGACATCGAAGCCCAGGTCCCCCGGCTTCACCTGCCCGAGCATCGCGTTCAGGTTCGCGCCGTCGCCGTACATCTGCGCGCCGTGCGCGTGCACCAGGCGCGCGATCTCGACGATGTTGCGGTCGAAGAGGCCGAGGGTGCTCGGGAGCGTGATCATCAGCGCGGCGACGGCGTGGCCGTGATGCTCGAGCGCCTCGCGCAGCGCGTCGAGGTCCATGTCGCCGTCGGGGCGCGAGCGGACGCTGACGACGTCGAAGCCGGCCATCGACGCCGTCGCCGGGTTCGTGCCGTGCGCGGAGTCCGGCACGAGGACGCGCGTGCGCTTCGCGCCGCCGTTCGTGTCGAGCCAGGCCTTGATGACGCGGATGCCGGCCAGCTCGCCCTGGGCGCCGGCCATCGGCGCCAGCGACGCGCCGGCCATGCCGGTGATCTCGGCGAGCTGCTCCTGCAGTCCGTGCATCACGGCGAGCGCGCCCTGCACGTCGTCCGCGGGCTGCATTGGATGCGCCTCGGCGAAGCCGGCCAGCGCGGCGATGGCGTCGTTCACCTTCGGGTTGAGCTTCATCGTGCACGAGCCGAGCGGGTACATGTGCGTGTCGATCGACCAGTTGAGCTGCGAGAGTCGCGTGAAGTGGCGAACGACATCGAGCTGCGACAGCTCGGGCAGGTGCAGGCCGTCGCGCAGCAGCTCCGGCGGCGGCGCGTCGGCGGGCGGCACGCCGGACGCCGGCAGCGCGACGCCCGTGCGTCCCGGCCGCGACAGATCCATCGCGTCCGGTTCGAGCTTCGATCCGTCGTCACGCATCGCGCAGCGCCTCCACCAGCGCGTCGATCTCGGCGCGGCCGTTCATCTCCGTCACGCACAGCAGCATGCGCGGCGTGCCGTCGCCGCCGGGCGCGTGTGTGACGTCGAGCCCGCCGATGATGCCACGCTCGAGCAGCCGGGCGTTGATCGCGGCGACGGGCTTCGGCGCGCGGACGACGAACTCGTGGAAGAACGGCTCGCCGCGTTCCACGTCGTAGCCGCCGAGCGCGGCGATGCGCTCCGCGGCGTCGTGCGCGTTCTCGTAGCACAGCCCGGCGACGCGCCGCAGCCCGTGCGGGCCCAGCGTCTCGAGGTACACCGCCGTCGAGAGCGCGATGAGCTGCTGGCTCGTGCAGATGTTGCTCGTCGCGCGCTCGCGGCGGATGTGCTGCTCGCGCGTCTGCAGCGTCAGCACGTAGCCGGTGCGCCCTTCGAGGTCCGTCGTCTGGCCGGCGATGCGGCCCGGCATGTGGCGCAGGTAGCGGTCGCGGCAGGCGAACAGGCCGACGTAGGGCCCGCCGAACGACAGCGGCACGCCGAGCGATTGGCCCTCGCCGACGACGATGTCGGCGCCGTACTGCGCCGGCGGCCGGAACATGCCCAGGCTC
>JAKAMA010000180.1 GCA_021813085.1 Chloroflexota bacterium
AACCACGAGCGCTGATGGCCCGCGCTCCTGGCGAGGGCGGAACGGAAGGTCCGCGTCTACGTGTGTCGCGCACGGCTCGCGCGGGTGGCTGGCGCATCCCACCTCGGTGCCGCCGGCGGCATGGGTATCTACGGAAGGGGCACGCATGGCGGCATCCCGGCGTGACGGCGGACAGCGAGGCTATCACCGCATCGTCGCGAAGCTCGGCACGAACCTGCTGACGGGCGGCAGCGACCGGCTCGATGCGGGCGTGATGTCCGGGCTGGTCGCGCAGGCCGTCCGGCTGATCGACGAGCGGCGCGAGGTCGTCATCGTGACGTCGGGCGCGATCGCGGCGGGGCGGGAGCGGCTCGGGCCGCTGAAGGAGCGGCGCGACATCCCCTTCCGGCAGGTGCTGGCGGCGGTCGGGCAGCCGCGGCTGATGCAGGCGTACGACGGGCTCTTCGCCGCGCACGGGCGCGCCGTCGCGCAGACGCTCGTCAGCCGGCGCGACCTGCACGACCGCGCGGGCTACCTGAACGCGCGCAACACGCTGCTCGGGCTGCTCGAAGTGGGCGTGGCGCCGATCGTCAACGAGAACGACGCCGTCGCCATCGACGAGATCGCGGACGCCCGCATCGGCGACAACGACAACCTCTCGGCGCTCGTCGCCAACCTCATCGACGCGGACGCGCTGGTGATGCTGACCGACACGGACGGCCTCTACACCGCCGACCCGCGCCGCGACCGCGGCGCGACGCTGATCCCGCGCGTGGACCGCATCACGAAGGAGATCGAGCAGATCGCCGGCGTCAGCGAGACGGGACGCGGCACCGGCGGCATGGTCACCAAGCTGCAGGCGGCGAAGCTCGCCACCGGCGGCGGCTCCGACGTCTACATCGCGGACGGCCGGGCGCCGGACGCGCTGTACCGCATCGCCAGCGGCGAGCACGTGGGTACGCTGCTGCCGGCGCGCGGCAGCCGGATGGAGAGCCGCAAGCGCTGGATGCTGTCGGGCCTCGGGACGCGGGGCCGCATCGTGGTCGACGCGGGCGCCGCGCGGGCGCTGCTCGACCAGCGGCGCAGCCTGCTGCCGGCGGGCGTGCGCGAGGTGCAGGGGCCGTTCAAGCGCGGCGACGCCGTCAACATCTGCCTGCCGGAGGGGCAGGCGATCGCCTGTGGCATCACGAACTACGACGACCGCGAGCTGGCGGCGATCCGCGGGGTGCGTTCGGACCGCATCGCGGCGGTGCTGGGGCACGAGTATGGCGCGGAGGCGGTGCACCGGAACAACCTGGTGCTGCTGTAGCCGCGGTGCGCGTACGTGCGGGGGCGCGGCAAGCGGCGCCCCTACGATCGCAGCGTGCGGCAGCGTGCGTGCGGGGGCGCGGCAAGCGGCGCATCGACCATTCGCGCCGTGCGGCAGGGCACGGGCGGGGGGCGCGGCAAGCGGCGCCCCTACGATCGGCGCCGTGCGGCAGGGTACGTGCGGGGGCGCGGCAAGCGGCGCATCGACCATTCGCGCCGTGCGGCAGGGTACGTGCGGGGGCGCGGCAAGCGGCGCCCCTACGATCGCGCCGTGCGGCAGGGCACGGGCGGGGGGCGCGGCAAGCGGCGCCCCTACGTCGCTGGCAGCGGGACTGTTAGCCTGTAAGCCGATGGACCCCGAATTCGCGCCCCCGCTGCTCTTCGAGAAATCCGCCGACGGCATCGCCTGGATCACGCTGAACCGCCCGCAGGTGCTCAACGCGGTCAACATGGCGATGCGCGACGAGCTGTGGTCGGCCTTCCAGGCCGTGCGCGACGACCCGGGAGTCCGCGTCGCCGTGCTGCGGGGCGCGGGCGACCGCGCGTTCTCGGCCGGGGCGGACATCAGCGAGTTCGGGACGGCGCCGTCGTACGTCGAGGCACGCCGCGCGCGGCATGAGCGCGACGTCTGGGCGCTGATGCTCGCGATCACGAAGCCGCTGGTCGCGTCGATCCATGGCTTCGCGTTCGGCGCCGGCTGCGAGATGCCGCTCTGCTGCGACATCCGCATCGCGTCGGACGACGCGACGTTCGCGCTGCCCGAGGTGACGCTGGGCTACATCCCCTCGGCCGGCGGCACGCAACTGCTGCCGCGCACGGTGCCGCCGGGCGTCGCGCGCGAGATGGTGCTGGGTGGCGAGCCGATCGATGCGCCACGCGCGCTGCGCATCGGCCTCGTGCATCGCGTCGTGCCCCGCGAGCGGCTGGAGGCGGAGACGGCGGACATCGCCCGGGCGCTAGCCGCCAGGCCGCAGCGTGCACTGCGCGCCGCGAAGGAGGCGATGCGCCGCGGCGCCGGCTTGCCGCTCGACGCGGCACTGCGGCTGGAGGCGCTGCTGGCGGAGGGCGCGGGCCGCGGAGACCCGCCTTGAGCGAGGCGGCGCCGCCCGGACCGCGCGGCTGCACCTGGCGCACGGGGTGCTTGCTTCCGCTCGCGGCCGTGGCGGCGGCGATCGTGCTGGTGACCGCGGGCGAGTTCGTCGCCTTCCTCGTCGGATCGCCGTCGGGCAGCGCCCCTTCGTCGCAGTTCGACGCGGGGCCGGCGGACGCCTACCGGCGTGGCGACGTCAGCCAGATCGAGCCTGAGCACCTCTTCGTCACGCGGCTGGAGGACGGCACGTTCATCGCCCTCTACGACAAGTCGCCGCGTCAGCAGGAGGGCAACGGAAGCTGCCGCGTCCACTACGTCGACGTCTCGCCGCTGGGGACGCTGCCGCAGCTCCCCGGCTTCACGGGCGCGTTCGTCGAAGACTGCAGCGCGGAGACGCGCACGGTCTGGCGCGCCGACGGGACGTACGCGTTCGGGGCGGGCTACGGCAACCTCGACCGTTACCACACGCGGATCAACGCCGACGGGCACCTGATCATCGACCTCAGCTCGCGCACGTGCACGCGCAGCGTCGGTGTCGTCGGCGTGCCGCCGTTCAAGGTCGAGCGCTGCGGGCGGGGAGGCTGACGGTCAGGGCGCCGCAGGGGCTACGCGGCGCGGCGCTCGGCGCGGTAGAGGTTGATCGGGGCCGGGATGCCCTTCATCACGGCGGGGCCAAGGCGCTCGAAGGCGACGTCCGGCGGCACCTCGGCGATGGCTTGCACCGTCGCCTCCGACGCGAGCACCTCGCCGGAGCCGGCGAGGCTCATGATGCGCGAGGCGACGTTGACATCGTGCCCCACCAGGTCGTCGCCGCGCCGCGTCTGCTGCCCGGCGTGGACGCCGATGCGTACCGAGAGGGGGGTGTCGGACCTCGCCGCTTCCTCTTCGAAGCGCTCCTGCACGCAGAGGCCGGCGACGATCGCGGCGCACGGGTCCCTGAACCAGAGCATCATGCCGTCGCCCAGTTCCTTGACGATGCGCGCATCGCCAGCGAGCGCCGCCCGGACGATCGCCTCCTGCATCGTCAGGAGCGCGAGCGCCTCGCCGTCGCCCCGCAGCGCCGTAAACTCCGTGAAGCCAACGATGTCGGTGAACATCACGGTGCCACGGATCGTGGCAGCCGGGAGCGGGGCAGCCGTCGTCACTCGGCCAGCACCTGGATCGACCCGGAGATCGAGACGGCGTCGATGCGGCAGTCGGCGCCCGGCGGCAGGTCGCACAGGACGCGGCCGCCGACGCTCTTGCAGAACATCTCGGCCGCGGTGCCTTCGGGCAGCGCGATGCGCACCGTGCCGGACACGGTCTTCACCTTGATCGCGCCGTCGCCGCCGCACACCGCATCGATGGAGCCGCCGACGCTGCGCGCGCGAAATGCGCCGTCCACGTGGTCGAAGCGGATCGCGCCGGACATGGTGCTGGCCGTGGCGGCACCGGCGTGGCCGCCGCTGATCGTGCCGCCGACGCTGCTCGCCCGGCAGTCGCCGTCACAGGAGCCGATGATGATGTCCGCCGATACCGTGCGAAGGTCGGCCCGGTCCGCCGCGTCGAGCTCGATCCTGCCGCTCATCGTCGTCACCGACACATCGCCGAAGCGGCCTTCGAGCCGCACGCTGCCGGAGTGCGTGCCGACCACGACATCGGTGCCGGCAGGACAGCGCACCGTGATGGCGCCGGATCCGCGTCCCGCGCGCACCTGGAGCGTGGCGCCGCCGTCCTCTTCCATTGCTTGCAGGTGCTCTCCGCGCGCCTCGACGTCGTCGCGCGGCTCGGCGATCAGGTGCACGCGCCCGGAACGCGACTGGACGCGCAGGGTGACGCCCACGGGGAGCGGATAGTGCTGGATGTCCATGGGCGGCCTCGTCTCTGCCTGTGGCGGTCATTGTGGCGCGCGGCGGTGCCGGGGTTCAAGTGCGCGGGGCTTGCGGAACGCGCAGCAGCGCCGGGTCAGTCGCGGCGGCGCATCTGGGGGAAGAGGATGACCTCGCGGATCTGGGTCCGACCCGTGAGGAGCATCACCAGCCGGTCGATGCCCATGCCGAAGCCGCCGGTCGGCGGCATGCCGTGTTCGAGCGCCACGAGGAAGTCCTCGTCGAGCGTCTCGACGTCCTCCAGGCCGGCGGCCTTGAGCCGCGCCTGCGCCTCCAGGCGCTCGCGCTGGTCGATGGGGTCGTTGAGCTCGGTGTAGGCGTTGCCCAGCTCGAACCCGGCGACGAACGCCTCGAAGCGCTCGACGAGCCCGGGTGCGCCCGGCTTGCTCTTCGCGAGCGGCGAGATCTCCTTCGGGTAGTCGAGCAGGAAGGTGGGTTGCACGAGCTCCGGCTCGACATAGACGGAGACGGCCTCATCGAGCAGCTTGCCCCACGACCAGCCGGGGTCGACCTCGATGCCGCGGCGCTGCAACTCGGCCAGCAGGCGCTCACGCGTGCGGAACTCCTCGAAGTCGATGCCGCTGTGCCCGGCGAGCGCTTCGCGCATCGTGACGCGGCGCCACGGGGGCGCGAGCTCGAGCACGTGCTCGCCGAACGGCACCTGCGTCGTCCCCAGCACGTCCCGCGCCACCGTCGAGACCAGCTCCTCGGCCATGCGCATCACGTCGTGGTAGTCCGCGTACGCCTCGTACGTCTCGATCATCGTGAACTCGGGCACGTGCGTACGGTCGATGCCCTCGTTTCGGAAGAGCCGGCCCATCTCGTAGACCTTGTCGAGCCCGCCGACGATCAGCCGCTTGAGGTGCAGCTCCAGGGAGATGCGCAGGTACAGGTCCTGGTCGAGTGCGCGGTGGTGCGTGACGAAGGGCGTGGCGGCAGCGCCGCCGGCCTCAGGCTGCAGCACGGGCGTCTCGACCTCGATGAAGCCGCGGTCGTCGAGGAAGCGGCGGATGCGGGCGATGGCGGCGGCGCGTGTGCGGAAGACGCGGCGCGTCTCGTCGTTCGCCATCAGGTCCAGGTAGCGCTGGCGATACCGGGTCTCGATGTCCTCGATGCCGTGGAACTTTTCCGGCGGCGGCCGCAGCGCCTTCGCGAGGACGGCGTATGTGCGCGCTTCGACCGTGATCTGCCGGGTGCGCGTACGAAAGAGGCGGCCGCGTACGGAGAGGAAATCGCCGAGGTCGAGGTCGGCGAGTCCGGCGTACGCCGCGTCCCCGAGCACGTCCCGCTTGAGATAGCACTGGATGCGGCCGCTCGCATCGCTCAGGTCGAGGAACGCCGCCTTGCCCATCTCGCGCAGGGCGGTGATGCGGCCGGCGACGGCGACCTCGGGCGCGTCGGGT
>JAKAMA010000181.1 GCA_021813085.1 Chloroflexota bacterium
GTACGCGCGCGACACGCAATCGGGGCGTGAGACGGCGCGCTGGCGCCTGCTGGTGGACGAGCTGCGCGCGAACTACCCGACCGTGCCGCCCGGCACGACGATCTACATCGTCGACGGGCTGTGGACGAACCCGATGGAGCAGTACACGTGGGTGCCCGGCGTCGCGCGCGCGCTGTACGGCGACGCCGTCGCCTTCGACCTGACGGCCGAGGCCTACGCGCAGGGGCAGCAGCCGCCGGGACGCCACGGCCTCTACCTGCGCTGGACGCCCGAGGGCCTGCGCCCGATCGGGGCGGAGCAGGTGATCGCCGGGCGCTGAGCGGCGGGTCGCCGGTCGGCCGTCTTCGTCAGAAGACGTCGCTGGATTCGGCGATGAACTCCCACGGGATCTGGGCTTCGTCGGCGATGCGCCGGCCGAGGGCCTGGATGCCGGGCGCCTCGGTCGCCTGGTGGGTGCCGAAGATCAGGTTCATCTCCGTCTCTTTGGCGAAGAGCCGCGTGAACATGCTGCCCTCGCCCGTCAGATAGGTGTCGCAGCCGAGGCGGCGTGCCTCGTCCATGTCGCCGGTGTTGCCGCCGGCGCCCGTGACGATGGCGACGCGCCCGAACGACGGCGCGTGCTGGTACGCCTCGACCTGCACGCCGAGCCGCGCCGACGCGCGCTGGATCAGCTCCGCGAGCGTACCGTCCGTCGTGCCGATGACGCCGGCGTGCCCGCCGTGGTACTCGCCGAAGGTGGCATCGACCGCGATGCCGAGCAGCTCTGCCAGCACCCAGCCGTTGCCGAACGTCGGCGCGCAGTCGAGCGAGGCGTGGGCGGCGTAGAGCGAGATGCCGGCGGCCTCGAGCGCGAGGAGCTTCTCCTGCCGCAAGTGGCGGTCGGTGTCCTCCCACGGCGGGTGGTGGACGACGAGCAGTTGCGCGCCCGCCTTCGCCGCGCCGACGATCGTGGTGATGGAGGTGTTGACGGCGACGGCGAGCTTCGTGACGCCGGGGCCGGCGCGATAGAGCAGGCCGTTGGCGCCGGGCTCGGCGGCCGCGTACGCGCGCACGTCGAGCAGCTCGTCGAGAAACGTGGTGATGTCGTCGAGGGAGGCGTTCGCATGCATGCGTGAATGCTGGCTCGTTGAGAGTGAACAGGGGTGTAGCCGGACTATGGACTATTCACTATCAACTGACAACTTCTACGTCTTCTCGAACCGCTCGACGTCCAGCACGAAGAGGATGGCGCCGCCGGTGCGCACCTCGATCGGCTCCTGCAGCACGGAGCCTTCGCCGAAGAACGGCAGCGTCTGCACCGGCACGTACTCGGTGCGCGCGGAGCATTCGAGGTGCACCATGGCGACGATCTGGTCCACCTCGTTCGCCTCGACGCCGGAGAGGATCGTGGCGTTGCCCTTGCGCATGAAGCCGCCGGTGCTGCTGATCTTCGTCGCCGGGTAGCCCTGCTCGACGAGCTTCCGGGTGAGCTTCTCGGCGTCGGCGTCCGAGGTGATGATGACGACGAGCTTGAGCTGTCCCTCCTGCACGGCACCTCCCTGCATGCGCGTTGCTCCGGGCATCGTATGGCGGTGCCGGAAGGGGTGTCAACCGGTCGCAGGTCGCAGGTCGCAGGTCGCAGGGAGCAGATGGCGCAGGGCGCAGGGGGTGGGCGCAGGTCCGCGGTCGCGGTCGATACGTGGTACGGACTTCCCGCCTACTGACGGCGTGCGGCGTCTGTTACCCTGCGCTGCAAGTCGGCGACCGCCCGGGGTGCGTCGCGGCTGAGTCATCGCCCACCCAGGGCGGGAGGTTCACGTGACGGACAAGAAGGGCGGCGACGCCGCTGGTGACGCGCGCGTCGATATGGAGACGCTGGTCTCCCTCTGCAAGCGGCGCGGCTTCATCTTCCAGAGCAGCGAGATCTACGGCGGCCTGGCGGGCGCCTGGGACTACGGCCCGCTCGGCGTCGAGATGAAGAACAACGTCAAGCGGGCGTGGTGGCGGGCCAACGTGCAGGAGCGCGACGACATGGTCGGGCTCGATGCCGCCATCCTCATGCACCCGGAGGTCTGGCGCGCCAGCGGCCACCTCGATACGTTCACCGACCCGATGGTGGACTGCCGCGCCTGCAAGTCGCGCTTCCGCGCCGACGAGCTGGATTCGGACGTCTGCCCGTCGTGCGGGCAGCGGGGCACCTTCACCGAGCCGCGCATGTTCAACCTCATGCTGCGGACATTCGTCGGGCCGGTGCAGGACGACGCGGCGACCGTCTACCTGCGTCCGGAGACGGCGGCGGGCATCTTCGTCAACTTCGAGAATGTGCTGACGACGACGCGCCGCAAGCTGCCCTTCGGCGTCGCGCAGGTCGGCAAGTCGTTCCGCAACGAGATCACGCCGCGCAACTTCATCTTCCGCACGCGCGAGTTCGAGCAGATGGAGATCGAGTACTTCTGCCATCCCGAGGACGCGGCGCGCCTGCACGCGCAGTGGATGCGCGACCGCATGGCGTGGTACGCGCGTTTCGGCATGAAGGCGGACCGGCTGCGGCTGCGCGCGCACACACCGGACGAGCTGTCGCATTACTCGAGCGCGACCTCCGACGTCGAGTACCTGTTTCCCATCGGCTGGGCGGAGCTCGAGGGCATCGCCAATCGCGGCAACTTCGACCTGACGCAGCACGCCAAGTTCAGCGGCAAGGACCTGAACTACTACGACGACGAGCGCAAGGAGCACATCGTGCCGCACGTCATCGAGCCGTCGCTCGGCGTCGACCGCTGCCTGCTGGCGTTCCTCGCGGACGCGTACGACGAGGAGGTCGACGAGAAGGGCGAGAAGCGCGTGGTGCTGCGGCTGCACCCCCAGATCGCGCCGGTCAAGGTGGCCGTGCTGCCGCTCAGCCGCAACGAGAAGCTGACCCCGACGGCGCGCGATGTCTACGCGCGCGTGCGCATGCACTGGATGACGCAGTACGACGACGCGCAGAGCATCGGCCGGCGCTACCGTCGCCAGGACGAGATCGGGACGCCGCTGTGCGTCACGGTGGACTTCCAGACCGTCGAGGAGGACCAGGCCGTGACCATCCGCGAGCGTGACAGCATGGCGCAGGTGCGCGTGCCGATCGCCGGGCTGGTGGAAGCGCTGCGCGAGCGGCTGGTCGACGTGGGGTGATGATGAGCGCCGGGGCGCGCTGAGGTTGCGTGCGGTCCCGGCTTCACGCTGCCGGCGGCGCCGGCAGCTCGATACCGCAGTGCCCGCAGCGGGTGGAGCCGGCGGGCGGCAGCGGGACGCCGCAGCCCGGGCAGCGGGTGGCGAGGCGCGTCGCGCAGTGGGCGCAGAACTGCCAGTCCGGCTTGATCTGGGCGCGGCAGGCGGGGCATTCGCCCCTCAGCGCCTCGTACGCCAGCGCGATCCGCTCTGGTTGCTGGTTGTCCGGGTCTTCGGCCATGGCACCCACCTGCCTTCGATGTGTCTGCTGCCATCATCACGCCGCTGGCGCGCCGGAGGCAAGGGCCGCCCGGGCCAACGTTGCGCGTCCGGGACGGTCATGGGGAGCGGGCCGTGAGGGTCCAGGCTCGGACGGCGGCGGCCGCCTGCGCGGGCGGAGGACGTGGCAGTGTGGCACGCCGGGGGACGGAGCTGAGGCTCCTCGCCACGGCGATGGGCCGTGCACGGCGGGCGGTGGGTGCCGCACGCGCGGGCCGCGTACGGGGCAGGCCTACAGACAGACGGACAGGTCAGACCTGTCCCTATGGTTGGGGGCAGTGCTTGCCGGCGGCTATGCCGGCGGTGAGCCGACGATGCCGCGCGCGCGCAGGTCCTCGATGCGGGCGTCGTCGTAGCCCAGCTCGCGCAGCACCTCGTCGGTGTGCTGGCCGAGCGTCGGCGAGGGCCCGTGGACGGCGAGCGGCGTCTCGCTCATCTGGATCATCGGCCCCGCCATGCGCACGGGCCCCATCAGCGGGTGGTCAACGCTGACGACGTAGCCGTTCTCGAGCACCTGCTCGTCGTCGAGCAGCTCTTCGGTGAAGCGCAGCGGGCCGGCCGGCACGCCGGCGGCGTCGAGGATGGCCAGCCATGCTTCGGTGGCCTTCGCGGCGAAGATCGCCTCGGCCTGCGCCACGAGGTGCTTGCCGTACTGCTGCACGTTGGGGTCTGCGGGGTCGATCTCGTCCGGGTGCTTGCCGATGCGCCAGTCCTCGAGCCCGATCGCGGCGAGCAGCTTGACGCGCAGCGGCGTGCTCAGGCAGCCCACGGCGATGAAGCCATCGGCCGTCTTGTAGCAGCGATAGTAGATGTTGCCGATCGCCGGGCGCACGGCGAGCATGACGTCGAGCTGCTCCTTGTACGAGCCCCCGTTGTGTCGCAGCTCGTCGACCTTCGCGAGCGCCTCCTCGCGCTGCTCCGCGTCGACCGCCTCGATCGACATGAAGCGTGTGCCCTGGATCGCCAGCGCGCTCGCCATCAGCGTCGTGTCGATGCGCTGGCCGTGGCCGCGGCGCTCGCGCGCGTAGAGCGCGGCGCAGATGCCCCAGGCGATGGCGACGCCGGTCGAGATGTCGGCCGAGGGGAGCGCGTTGACGAGAGGCACGCCGTCCTCCTGGCGCCCTTCGACCGACATCAGCCCTGTGACGGCCTGCGCGATCAGGTCGTAGCCGGGGCGGTGCGCGTAGGGCCCTTTGCGGCCGAAGGCGGTGTTGTCGCAGTAGATCAGGCGCGGGTTCATCGCCGACAGCGTCGCGTAGTCGATGCCGAGCTTGGCGGCGACGTCCGGGCGGTAGTTGACGATGACGGCGTCCATGTCCGGCACGAGCCGGTGGATGATCTCACGCCCCTCCGGCGCGTTCAGGTCGAGGGCGATGCCGCGCTTGCCGCGGTTGAGGGAGATGTAGCCGCGGCCCTCGCGCAGGCCGAGCGGCTGGTAGCCGCGCCAGGGGTCGCCCGCCGGCGGCTCGACCTTGATGATGTCGGCGCCCATGTCGGAGAGCAGCGTGCCGGCGAACGGCGCGGCGATGATCTCCGAGAACTCGAGCACGCGCACGCCCGCCAGCGGCCCCGGGTGTCCATCGGTCCCCACGTGCACCTCCGCGTTCCGCCCCGCGATGCTTGAAATGTGGCGTGAGTATATAGCGGCGGCGCGATGGGTTGAAGGGTGCTGGCGTGTGCCGGGACGAGCGTCGGGATCGTCGGGATCGAAGGACGCCGCCGGTGCGCTACGCCGGCAGGCTCGTCCCGGACGGGCCATACGCGTCACGTGCACTCACGCTCATTGGGAAACGGTTCAGCAGTCGCGGCCTGGCGCCACGCCGCGGATGAACCATCACCCGCACACTCGTGGCGCGGGCTTTTCAGCCCGCGCGGGTTGCACACCGATCGCACCGACCCCCCAGAAGACGCAGATGATTGAACCGGTCACGAGACAATCAACAACAATCAACGACGACTACGCGCGCAGATTCGGCGTCGTCGCCGCCAGATACCCAGGGCACGGCCGGCCCCCGCATCGCTCGCAGCTCAAGCGGTGCACGCTCCCCCTTCCCATCAGGGAAGGGGTCGGGAGATGAGGTCCGCCGCCTATCCGCCGGGACGTGAAACTGCAGAGCGAAATCGAAAA
>JAKAMA010000182.1 GCA_021813085.1 Chloroflexota bacterium
GGACGTCGTCGTCACCACCGGCGGCACCGGGCTCGCCGCGCGCGATGTCACGCCCGAGGCCACTGGCGACGTCAGCGAGCGGCTCGTGCCCGGCCTCGCGGAGGTGATGCGCGCCGAAGGCCTCCGTCACACGCGCAACGCGATGCTGGGCCGCGGCATCGCCGCCGTGCGCGGGCGTACGCTGATCGTCAACCTGCCGGGCAGCGAACGCGGCGCGCGCGAGAGCCTCGGCGCCATCCTCGATGTCCTCCCGCACGCCGTCGAACTGCTGCGCGGCGTCACGGAGCACGGTGCGCCGGGCGGCGGTGAGGCCCCGGCGGGCGGCCCGCGACCCGCGCGATGAGAATCCGCCCACCGTCGAAGCCGCGACGGCCGCCGGCGCCGATGATGTAACACTTCCGGCCGGGTTTCGGGTCGATCCGCGCGCGGCGATGGGCTATACTCGTCCGCGGTTCGCACCACTCCTCACCCGGCGCTTCGCGGCGCGCGCCTGGCCGCGCCGTCTGCAACGTCCTGCCTCGAAACTGCGCGACCACGCTCCGTGGGAAGGAGACCCGGTTGACCGCACGGACGCTCGCATGGACTGGATTCCTGGCTGTGGCGGCCTTCGTCCTCCTCGTCGCCGGCCGTCTCACCGCACTCGATCCCGTCGAGAACCTCACGCTGACGCTGACCTCGCCGGTCCAGCGCATCCTCCACGACGCCACCACGCCGATCGCCAACTGGGTGAACGATGTCACCGACGCCAGCGGCCTCTCGGCGGAGAACAAGCGCCTCCGCGCCGACAACGAGCGCCTGATGACCGAGCTCGCCCGCGCGCGCGAAGACGCGGTGCAGCTCCGCAAGCTCCAGGACGCCACCGGGATCAAGCAGCAGTTCCCGAACGACACCTTCGTCGCCGCCAGCGTCGTCGCCCGCGATTCCAGCAACGCGCGCCGCATGGTCGCCATCAGCCGTGGCCGCTCCGACGGTGTCAAGGACGGCATGATCGTGGTCACCGAAGGGCATAGCCTCGTCGGCACGGTGACGAAGACCTTCGACAGCTACGCCTGGGTGACGCTCATCACCGACCCGACGAGTGCCGTCAGCGCGATGGTGCAGTCGTCGCGCGCCGAGGGCGTCGTCGCCGGCAACTACGGCGGCAGCCTGAACATGGAGTTCGTCGGTCAGGGGGCGGCGGTCCAGGATGGCGACTTCGTTATCACCTCCGGGATTGGCGGCGGCTACCCGCCCGGCATCGTCATCGGCCGCGTGTCGGCGGTGGCGACGGCCGGCCAGGACCTGTTCCAGAAGGTCAAGGTCGACCACCTGGCGAGCCTCGACAAGCTGGAGCAGGTGCTCGTCCTCACGAGCTTCCTGCCGAAGACCTTCGCGCAGCCGTAACGGGACGACAGGGAGAGACAGCGGTGCGTTACTGGGTCGGCGGGTTGATTGCCTTCGTGCTCGCCCTGGTGCAGGCTTCCTCCGTCCAGCAGTTCCACATCCTCGGCGTGGTGCCCAACCTCCTGCTCGTGCTGCTCACCGCCTGGCTGGTCGTCCGCGGTCTCGACGACGTCCTGCCGATGATCGGCGTCGCAGGCATCAGTCTGGGGCTGATCGGCCTGCAGGCGCCGGGCCTCGTGCTGCTCGCCCTGCTGCCGCTCGCCGGGCTGGGCGTCATCCGGGAGCTGCGCGTCGTGCACAGCGACTTCCTCCTCTTCCTGGTGCTCGTTGCCGCCGCGACCGTCTTCTACGAGAGCGTGATGGTGCTCGGGGTGATGCTCGCGGGCGGCGGTCACGACCTGGTGGCCGCGTTCACCCGCGACATGGTCCCGGCCACCGCCGTCAACGTCGCGATCGCGCCGCCCGTCTACCTGGTGATGCGTCTTGCCCGCCCGGACCCGCGCGGCCGCCGGTTGTCGTACTGATGCCCGCGCGCACGCCGCCCGTCGACGCAGACATGAAGGTCGCATGGGACTCCTGACCAACCATCGCCGCCGCCGCTGGCGCGCCGAACCTGCCGAGCAGCCCGACCCGCGCGCGCAGACCACCGCCCGGCTGAACATCCTCAAACTCGTCGTTGCCGCCGCCTTCGTCGCGCTCGCGGTGCAGCTCGCCAACCTTCAGCTCGTGCGCGGCCACGAGTTCCAGCAGCGCGCCCAGCTCAACCAGCTCCGCATCGAGCCGATCATCCCCGCCCGCGGCCTCATCTACGACCGTAACGGCGTCCAGCTCGTCAACAACGTGCCAAGCTTCTCGGCCGTCGTCATCGCCGCGGACATCCCGAAGGCCCGCACGCTCCAGATCGCCGACGGGCTCCAGCAGCTCCTCGGTGTGCCACCGCTCGAGACCACGTTGAAGATCGAACAGGCGCGCCGCTCGAACGACCCCTTCGCGCCGGTGATCATCAAGGACGGGCTCGACCAGACGACCGCGTTTCGCCTGCGCGAGGAGCTCAGCCGCCTGCCGGGCGTCCAGATCGCCGTCGAGCCGGTGCGCCACTACATGCATGGCAACGTCATGTCCGACGTCATCGGCTTCACCGGCCGCATCGACCCGCAGGAGTACGCCGCCCTCAAGGGCAAGGGCTACATCCCCAGCGACCGCCTCGGCAAGGCCGGCGTCGAGGCCACCTACGAGCAGTACCTGCGCGGTGTGCCCGGCCGCAAGGAGATCGAGAAGGACGCCACCGGCCGCGAGATCCGCACGCTCGCCCAGGACCCCGCGAAGCCCGGCGATACCGTCGTGCTCTCGATCGACTACGACCTGCAGAAGAAGACGACCGAGCTGCTCCAGAAGGCGGCGAACGGCGGCCAGGCCGCCGCGGTCGTCATGGACGTGCACACCGGCGAAGTGTTGGCCCTCGTCTCGCTGCCGACGTACGACGGCAACACCTTCTCCGGCAAGGTCGATGCCGCGAAGTACCAGCAGTACCTCAACGACCCCAACAAGCCGCTCGTCAACCACGCGATCTCCGAGGAATACGCGCCGGGCTCGATCTTCAAGCAGATCACCGGCACCGCCGCACTGCAGGAGGGCGTCGCTACGCCGTCCACGACCATCGCCGCCAACGGATACATCCTCGTCCCGAACGAGTACAACCCGTCGATCCTCTACCGGTTCAACGACTGGCGCTCCTTCGGCAACCTCGACTTCTATGGCGGCGTCGCCTGGTCGTCCGACGTCTACTTCTACTACCTCGCCGGCGGCTACCACTGGTACGGGCAGAACTTCAACGGCCTCGGCGTCGACCGGCTCGCCCGCTACGCGCGCGACTACGGTCTCGGCAGCAAGACGGGCATCGACCTTACGGGCGAAGCGGCGGGCAACATCCCCGACCCGGCCTGGAAGCAGAAGACCTTCGGCGACGTCTGGACCCTCGGCGACACCTACAACATGGCCATCGGCCAGGGCTTCGTCACCGCGACGCCGATCCAGATGGTCCGCGTCACCGTTGCCGTCGCCAACGGCGGCACGCTCTTTGTGCCCCGCGTCGTCCGTGAGGTGCGCGATGCGCAGGGCCACGTCATCGTCCCCAACGTGCCGAAGGTCGCCCGCCAGCTCCCGATCAGCGCCGCCAACTTCGCGATCATGCGCCAGGCGATGATGGATTCCGTCTCCTGGGGCGCCGCCACCGCCGCCCACGTCAACGACCTCGCGATCGCCGGCAAGACCGGCACCGCCGAGTTCGGCAACCCGGGCGCCAACGGCGTCTCCGACACGCACGCCTGGTTCACGGGCTTCGCCCCCGCCAACAATCCGCAGCTCGCGGTGACCGTCTTCCTGGAGAAGGGCATCGGTGGCGTCAACGCGGCGCCGGTCGGCGCCCAGATCCTCGACTACTACTTCCACCGCCCGCAGCAGGCCGCGGCGCCGGGCGCTGCGCCGCCGCAGGGGATCGCGCAGCCATGAACCTGCGCAACACGCCGACGCACGAGTTCGATTACCTGCTCGCCCTCGCTGCGGTTGCCCTGACCGCGTACGGAGCGCTGCTGATCTACAGCGGCAGCCTCGCGACGTACGGCTCCCCCAGCGCCGCCCTGAGCCACCCCGTCTCGCGCCAGATCGCGTTCGCCGTGGTCGGGGTGGTCGCGATGCTCGTCCTTACGCGCGTCGACTACCGGCTCTTCGGGCCGCTGAGCCTGGCCCTGTACGTCCTGTCCCTTGCGGGTCTGGTGTTCGTGCTGGTCGCCGGCGGCAGCGCCTACGGGTCGCGGCGCTGGATCAGCATCGGCGGCACGCAGGTCCAGGCGTCGGAGATCGCGAAGGTCTGCACCGTCATCATGCTCGCGAAGTTCTTCGCCGACAACGAGGAGCGCGTCAAGTCGCTGCGCGTCTTCGCCATCTCGATTGCGATCGTGGCGGTGCCGGCGCTGCTCGTGGTCCTCGAACCCGACCTCGGTTCCGCGATCGTGTTCGTCATCCTCTGGTTCGGCGTCGCGCTCATCGCCGGCGTGCGGAAGCTGCACATCGCCGGCCTCCTCGCGCTGTTTGCGGCGGCGGCGCCCGCCTCGGTGCTCGGCATCGCGGCCGGCTATCAGAAGGAGCGCATCAGCATCTGGCTCGACCCCGGGAAGGACCCTCTCGGCACGGGCTTCAACATCCTCCAGGCCGAGATCAGCATCGGCTCCGGGGGGCTGCTGGGCAAAGGATTCACGCACGGCACGCAGACGCAGCTCGACTACCTGCGCACGCAGACCACCGACTACATCTTCAGCGTCGGGGCCGAGGAGCTGGGCTTCATCGGCGCCATGGTGCTCTTCGGGCTCTTCGTCCTGCTGCTGTTCCGCTGCCTGCGCGTCGCCGGCCACGCCGACGACATGTTCGGGCGCCTCATTGCGGTCGGCGTCATGACGTTTATCCTCTTTCAGGTGTTCGTGAACATCGGCGTCAACATCCGGCTCGTGCCGGTGACGGGCGTGCCGCTTCCGTTCGTGAGCCAGGGCGGCAGCTCGCTGATCACGCTGCTGGCGGCGTTAGGGATCCTGCAGAGCATCCTTGGCCATCGACGAAAACGCAGCAGAAGGGTCTGAGGGGCGCCTGCCGCGCTTCCTGCGCAGCCGCCTCTTCGCCGCGGTCCGCGCCGGCATCAGCCTGGCGGTCGTCGCCGGGCTCGTCATCAAGCTCTCACCCGGCGACATCGCCCGCACGGTGCGCCACGCCGACGTGCCGCTGCTCGCCGGCGCGCTGCTGCTGATGTTCGTGTCGCAGACGCTCGTCGTCGCGAAGTGGACGCGCCTCCTGCACGCGCGCGGCGTGCGTCCCCCGCTCCTGCTCGTGGCACGCTGCTACTGCCTCGGCGCGCTGGTCAGCATGGTGCTGCCGACGGCCATCGGCGGCGACGTCTATCGCGTGTACCGCGTGCAGCGCGAACCGGGCGTGCGCGCGGCCGATGTGACGATGACGGTGGTGTACGAGCGTGCCACCGGCTACGCCGCCATGACCTGCCTCGGCGCCCTCGGCGCCGCGTTCTACTTCGGGGCCGCCTGGATGGGGCTCGCCGTGCTGGCCGGCGGCGGCGCGCTCGCCTTCTTGATCGCGCTCGCGCTGCCGCGGATGCCGCTCCCGGCCGTGCGCGAGGACCACATCCTGCGCAACCTCGTCGCCCATC
>JAKAMA010000183.1 GCA_021813085.1 Chloroflexota bacterium
TCGACGTGATGCTGGGCGGCGAACACGACGGCAGCGCCTTCTGCAGACGCAATTGCCCTACCGTGGCCGGCGCCCGCCGGGGCCGCGCCGTGCCCAGCTACGACATCAGCTCGCCGACGGCGGACGGCCGCCAGGCATGGTTCAACGTCTCGATCGTGGCGCTGACCGGCTCGCGCCGGCGAGACCTCCGCGTCGTGCACATGTTCCGCGACGTGACAGCTCGCCGCCGCGCCGAGACGTTCGCAGAGAAGACCGTCGCGCTCGTCCAGAGCATGGACGATGAGGCGGAGACCCCGCCGCCGCGTCGCCGCGACGCCGAGGCGGCGGTGAACCTCACGACCCGCGAACTGGAGGTGCTGCGGCTCGTCGGACAGGGCCTCAGCACGAGCGCGATCGCCGCGCGCCTCAACCTCAGCCGGGCGACCGTCCGCAACCACGCCGACCGCCTGCGCCAGAAGCTCGGCGCCCACAGCCGCATCGAGGCGCTCGTCCGCGCCGGGCAGCTCGGCATCGCCTGACCGACGAGCCCAGGCGGCGGACGGAGGCTCCAAACACCTCACGTCTGCCGATGCGGAAGAGCGCTCGGTCAGTGCGCCCACATCCTTGCTCTCGCGCCGCTCATGCCAGAGGGCCTAAGCTTCGCGCGCCTCGGCGTGCGCCGAGATCGTTTCTAGCGTGCGGCGGAACACCGAGAATCGGACCGGACCCAGCAATTCCAGCCATTCGTGTTCAACGCCGGCGATTGCACGCCGCGCGACGCGCTCGACTTCGCGCCCGCGTGCCGTCTGCCGTACGAGCTGTGCGCGCTTGTCATCGGGATCGGCGACGCGCTCGAGGTAGCCGCATGACTCGAGATGACGGACGAGATAGCCCATCGACTGTTTGCGCATTTTCGCACGCTCAGCGAGAACGGATTGGCGGGCGCCGTCGGGCGGCAGATGCTGGAACACGGCGAAATGCGCCGGAGAGATGTCGCTAAATCCGGCGCTGTCCAGCGCTGCATGAACGCGCTCCGTGACGTGCTGGAACGGGATGCGCAGCAGCGCCCCGATCATTCGGGGCGGCGGTCGCCGTCTCGATTGCCGCCGCGATCTATTTGACATGTATAGTCAGTCTCTCTTACCATCGCCAGTGGCAAAGACAAAACGTCTGACTATTTATACATCATCGCAACACAGGAGGAATCCGCCATGAGCACCCCGAGCGCGCAGGCACACATCATGCAGGATGGAACGCGGGTGTGGCACCTGGGCCAATGGCTGACACTCAAGGCTGGTGCGGATTGGGGGACCGGATTTGGCCTCGCGGAGGAGTCCCTTGAACGAGGCTACGCGCCGCCGATGCACACGCATCACCGCGAGGAAGAGGCCTTCTACGTTCTGGAGGGCCGCGTGCGGTTCTTCGCGGGTGACGAGGAGACCGTGCTGGGTCCGGGCGGGCTTGCCTACCTCTACCGGGATATCCCGCACTCGTTCCTCGTGGAGAGCGCCACGGCCAAGCTGTTGAGCATCACATCACCGGCCGGCTTCGAGAACTTCTTCCGTGAGACGCAGGAACTCTGGGAGGATGGCGCGCCCCCACCGGCAGATCCGGAGTTCCCGGCTCGGCTCGCGCGGCTCGCCGAGCGTTTCGGGTGCGAGATCGTCGGGCCGCCGCCGGTCGCACGTCCGGTGTGAATCGCGTCGCCCGCGGACAGGCATGGGCAACGAAATCGTCGCGCCTCAACCTGAGCCGGGCGACCGTGCGCAACCACGCCGACCGCATACGCCAGAAGGTCGGCGCCCACAGCCGCATCGAGGCGCTCGTCCGCGCCGGCTAGCTCGGCATCGCCTGACGGCGGCTGTCAGCTGTCAGCCATCAGCTGTCAGCATTCCGATCTCCGACCTCCGACGTAGCGCTGCCCGGTGGTATGATCGCCCTCTAGTTCCCGACGGAGGTGCACCATGAGGGACCTGCGCGGCGCCAACGCCATCGTCACCGGCGCGTCGAAAGGCATCGGCGTCTACATCGCGAAGACGCTCGCGGGACGCGGCGTCAACCTCGCGCTGGCGGCGCGTTCGGCCGAGAAGCTGGAGGAGACGCGGCGCGCGTGCGAGGCGCTCGGCGTCAAGGCGATTGCCATCCCGGCCGACGTCTCGTCGCTCGACGACCTCCGCCGCCTCGTCGACACCGCGCGCCGCGAGCTCGGCCCGATCGACATTCTCGTGAACAACGCCGGCATCGAACTCACGGCCAGCCTCGTCGACCAGTCGTTCGCGCAGGTCGACGGCATCGTGCGGACGAACCTGAGCGGGCCGATATGGCTGACGAAGCTCGTGCTGCCGGAGATGATCGAGCGGCGGCGCGGCGCCATCGTGCAGGTGTCGTCGCTGGCCGGCAAGTCGGGCGAGCCGTACGGCGCCATCTACTCGGCGACGAAGGCGGGGCTGATCGGCCTGACCAGCGCACTCAACATGGAGCTCGATGGCACCGGCGTGAAATGCAGCGCTGTGTGCCCCGGATACGTCGGCGAGGCCGGCACGTGGGTGACGCAGGGCCTCAAGGCACCGTCGATGCTGAAAGAGGTGCCGGCGCAGAAGGTCTCCGACGCCGTCATGAAGGCGATCGGCGGCGCGCCGCTCGCGTATGTTACCTCCGGGCCGATCCGGCCGCTGCTGGCGCTGGGCGAGCTGTGGCCGGGGCTGAATCTCTGGATCACGCGGCGGCTCGGCGTGATCAAGATGATGCGCGCGCAGGCCGAACGGCTGCAGGCCGGCGACGATCGCCGGTCCGCGGCGTCGGTGGCGACCGCGAGCGGCGCGCATCGAGACGGAGGGTCGCACGATGGCTGAGATGACGAAGAAGGAGCGGGTGCGGGCGACGCTCGCCGGGCAGCCCGCCGACCGCGCGCCCGCGTCGCTGTGGGGGCACGACTTCCTGCGCGAGTGGAGCGCCGAGGAGCTCGTCGCGGCGACGCTCGACGAGTATCGGGCGCACGACTGGGACTTCATCAAGTTCAACCCGCGCGCGACGTACTTCGCCGAAGCATGGGGCAACACGTACGAGCGGCCGACGGACCAACGCCAGCCGACGCTCAACGCCGCCATCGTCCGCGAGGCGGCTGGCCTCGCGTCGGTCGCGCCGGTCGATGCGCGGGGCGGCGTGTTCGGCGACCACCTGCGCGCGCTGCAGCTGCTGCTCGACGAGGTCGCGGGCTCGGTCGACGTCGTCCACACCATTTTCTCACCGCTCGCCGTCACGGCGCAGCTCTGCGGCGCCGACGCGACGTTCCGTGACTTCGCCACGAGCCGCCCCGACTCCGCGCACGCCGCGATCGGAGCGGTGACCGAGACACTCGCCGCGTACGCCCGGACGAGCATCGACAAAGGCGCAGCCGGCATCTTCTTCGCGCCGCTGCGCTGGGCCAGCCGCGAGACGTGCGACGCGGCGTTCTACTCGACGTTCGGGCGGCCGTACGACCTCAAGGTGCTCGCGGCTGTCTCGTCGGCGGAGTTCAACGTGCTGCACGTATGCCGCAACAACAACATGCTCGAGCAACTGCTCGATTACCCCGTCGCGGCGTTCAACTGGGCCGACCGCGGCGAGGCCAATCCCGGCCTGCGCGCGATCCGGGCGCGGACGTCGCGGGCGATCATGGGCGGCATCGACAACGCGCGGCTGCACGCGATGTCGCCCAACGAGGTGCGCGAACAGGCGCGCGACGCGCTGTCGGTTGGCCGTGGCGTGTTCCTCACCGCCGGCTGCGCGATTCGCCCCGATACGCCCGCCGCGAATCGCGACGCGATCGCCGAGGCCGCACGATCGTACGGTCCGGTGCGCTGACGCATCGACCGCGCGCGTTCGAGGGGAGGGACGCCGATGCCCGCACGCAACCTGTTGACCCTCCTGGGCCAGCCGCACCTGCGCGCTCGCCTGTTGCTGATGGGCGACGCGAAGGCGCTGACCCGCGCGTATTTCCTTTCTTCGGCGCAACGCGCCGGGATACTGGCGGCGCTCGGCCGCGAGCCGTCGTCGGCCGGGCACCTGGCCGTGACCCTCGGCATCGAGCGGCCCGAGTTGCTCGACGCGCTGCTGCGCCTTGGCGTGTTCCTCAAGGAGTTGTCGCTTGACGGCGACCGCTACCGCCTCGCCGGCGCGCGGTCGAAGGCGTTCGTCGGCGATGGCGGCGACGGCCTCGCCGCGATGACCGAGGAGATGACGACCATCTACAGCTCGGTGGCCGAGCGCCTCCCGGCTACGCTGCGCGGCGGCCCGCTCGCCGACTATCTCGAATCGTCCGCCGAACTGGTCGCGCGGTCGTCGCGCGTCCTGGAGCCGTTCTTGAAGGAGTTCGTGAACCACGTCGTCGGCACCGGCCGGCCGACGCGACTGCTCGAGATCGGGTGCGGCTCCGGCACGTACGTGCGGCACGCGGCGGAGCGCAACCCGCGCCTCAGCGGCGTCGCCGTCGACCTGCGCGACGACGTCGTGCGGACGGCGACGGCCAACCTCGCGGCGTGGGGCGTGGGTGAGCGCTTCCGCGTCGTTGCGGCGGACATCCGCACGCCGCCGCCGGACCTCGGCGCGCCGTTCGACCTCGTCACGCTGTACAACAACATCTACTACTTCGACCCGGCGGAGTGGCCGGACCTGTTCCGGCGCATTCGCGGCTGGCTCGCGCCCGGCGGCGCGCTCGCGCTCGTCTCGATGATGCGCGGCGACACGCTCGGCGCGCTGGAGTTCGACATCGCCTGTCGCTGCACCGAGGGGCTGGCGCCGCTGCCTCGCCTCAACAACCTGACCGCGAGCCTGCGCGTCAGCGGCTTCCACGACATCGAATCGACGAAGCTCGTGCCGGGCGAATCGGTGTACGGCATCATCGCGCGGTGACGGCCCGCGGCGCGGGCGGACGTGAGCGAGCGACGCATCGATGCCCGACGGCGTTGTACAAGACGCCGGTAAGGGATTCGGCGGAGCCGGAGCTCCGCGGGTACTGGTGTGACTCGGCGCCTCTGATACCACGTTGACCCATCCACCGCCGACCGGAACTGAGGACGGACAGGTCTGATGGTCTTTGCCGAATTAACGGATCACGGAGACGCTGGTTGACTCACACCAGTACCCGCGGAGCTTCAGCTCCGCCGAATCCCCGAGTGGCGGCGTCTGGAGCGACGTCGGCGAAAGTCCCCTCGATCTCATTTCCGCAAAGACCATAAGACCTGTCCCTACGTCGATACGGCAAAGCCGCTTCAGCATCGTTGCGCGGTGACGCGGGCTGAAAGCCCGCGCCACGGATTGGTGTCACGCCGGCTCATCGAGCGCGAGCAGCGGGTCGTCCCAGGACGCGGCGGCCGGCGTTTCATCGCCGGCCTCGGAGGCGACGTTGGGCGGCTGTGCATCAGTCGCGTCGCTGAACTGGCGGCGGTAGAGCGAGGCGTAGAGGCCGCCGCGCTGGAGCAACTCGGCGTGCGTGCCGCGGTCGACGACGCGGCCGCCGTCCATGACGAAGATCACGTCCGCGCCGAGGACCGTGCTGAGGCGGTGGGCGATGATCAGCGTCGTGCGGCCGCGCTCCAGCTTCTCGAGCGCGAGCTGGATCACGTGC
>JAKAMA010000184.1 GCA_021813085.1 Chloroflexota bacterium
GACGGCGTCGAAGACGGTCGCGGTGCCGAAGTCCACGATGATCAGCGGCGGCGGGCCGTAGAGGTGCGTCGCCGCCACCACGTCGACGATGCGGTCGGCGCCGACCTCGCGCGGGTTGTCGTAGAGGATGCGCACGCCCGTGCGTGTGCCTGTGCCGACCACCGCTGGCTCGATGTGGAAGTAGCGCTGGAGAAGATGCTCGAAGACCGGCACGAGGTCCGGCACGACGCTCGCCATCACCGCCTCGTCGATCGCCGCCGTCGGGATGCCGGCCGTGGCCAGCAGCCCGAGCACGGTAACCGCGTACTCGTCGGCAAGACGCTCGATGTCGGTTGCCAGCCGCCACGTCGCGCACACCTCCTCGCCGTCGAAGACGCCGATCGTGATGTTCGTATTGCCGATGTCGAACGCGGCGAGCATACGGGTAGTCTACCCCCCGCCCTCAGCCGGTCACAGGTAGCGCTTGCCCTGATCCTCGGCGAGGCGCTGGCCGCGGCGTCCGGCGCCCCCATCCGCTCCCGGGCGCCGATGCTATACTCGGACTGCCCGCCGGAAGCGGGCTGGATGGAGTCCCGCTTGATCCACTCCCGCATCGCCGGACTGGGGCGCTACGTCCCCGAACGGGTCCTGACCAACGCCGACATCGAGCGGATGGTCGCCACGTCGGACCAGTGGATCGTCGACCGTACGGGCATCCGCGAGCGGCACGTCGCCGCGCCGCAGGAGACGACGAGTACGCTCGCACTGCGGGCGGCGCGCATCGCGCTCAATCGGGCGCGGCTGGAGCCGGAAGACCTCGACCTGGTGATCGCGTCCACGACGACGCCGGATGCGCTGTTCCCGTCCGTGGCCTCGCTCGTGCAGGACGGCCTGGGTGCGCGACGCGCCGGCGCCTTCGACGTCAACGCCGCCTGCATGGGCTTCCTGTCGGCCCTCGCGACGGCGACGCAGTTCATTGCCGCCGGCAGCGCCCGTCGCGTGCTGGTGATCGGCGCCGAAGTGCTGTCGCGCATCGTGAACTGGGACGACCGCGGCACGTGCGTGCTCTTCGGCGACGGCGCCGGCGCGCTCGTGCTGGAGGCTGCGGCGTTCGGCGGGCCACTGGGCTTCGTGCTGCACAGCGACGGCGCCAGGGCGAAGCAGTTGTACGCCGAGGGCCCCTGCGGCCCCCGCGACGCCGACGGCAACGGCCCGCTCGAGTGCTACATCCACATGGACGGCCCCGCCATCTTCAAGTTCGCCGTCCACGCGATGACCGAAGCGGTCCGCGAGACGCTGGCCAGCGCCCGCCTGGGACCGGGGGACATCGACCTGCTGGTGCCGCACCAGGCGAACCTGCGGATCATCCAGGGCGTCGCGAAGGCGCTCGGCCTGCCGCCGGAGCGCGCGATGGTGAACGTCCAGAAGTACGGCAACACGTCGTCCGCATCGATCCCGATGGCGCTGTGCGAAGCGGCCGAGGAAGGGCGCCTGCACGAGGGCGCGCGCGTCGCCCTCTGCGGGTTCGGCGGCGGCCTCGCGTGGGGGTCGATGCTCATCGAGTGGAGCACGACAGGCGTCGCGCCGGAGGCCGGCGGCACGCGCGGCGCGCTTGCGCCGGCGCACACCGGCGGCCAGTAGCAGCACGGACGCCGATGCCGGTGTGCCGGCGTTGAGCCTGCGCCGTCACAGGTCGTACGAAAGGCGGACGCGCGCGCCACGCGCCGCCGCCCACGATGCCATCCGCCCGAGGTCGGCGAGCCGCGCGCGCAGATCGGGCGTGCCGGCGGTCAGCTCGCGGATCCGTTCGTCGGCGGAACCCAGGACCTCGTCGATGCGCCGCAGCGTCTCCGCGAGCGGGCCGGCGTCCTGCCAGACGCGCTCCAGCTCGCGCGCGTCGGCGGCGTCCTCGACGTCGCGGTCGGCGAACGTGGTCAGCGGCCCGAGGTCGATCTTGTGCTCGCCGCGCAGCAGCAGCGCCAGGAGCGAGAGGTCGTGCTGGGCGCCGTAGCGCGTCGCGAACGCCAGCGAGAGGAAGTACACCAGCACGTCCGTCGGTCCGCCGAACGCGAGCGGGCAGGGCACGCGGGCGTCGGTCTCGAAATGCAGCGTCGGCACGCCGCATCGTAGCACCGCCGGCGACCGGCAGACCGGGTGAGGGCGGCGATCACGCGTGGCGCGCGACCAGCGCCGGGCTGAGCAGGAAGGCCAGCAGGATCACCGCGCGGCCGCCGAGCGTCATCAGGCCGCCGCTGGGGTCGATCAGCAGCGTCGCCGCCAGCACCAGCAGCAGCGCGCCGCCGACGAGCGTCGCGCACTTGAGGGCGCGGCTCGTGGCGCGCAGGAAGACGAACGCCGCGGCCGCGGCGCAGAGACAGATTGCCGCGAGCACGGGCGCCATGCCGGACAGCGAGCCGTCGGCGGCGAGCAGGCCGCCGCCGCGGTGCACTTCGATGATCCAGACGAAGACGATGGGCAGCGGCGAGAGGAGCATCGAGGCGTCGAGCCAGTCGCGCCGCGCGGCGACGAGGACGCTGACCGCCACGACGAGCAGCCCGATCGGGAAGTACAGCCCGGCGCCGGCGATGCCCGCGAGCGCGTACGGCGTCGCGGCGCCGTGCACGGCGTTCCACAGCTCCGCTCTGAGGACAGCGAACGCGAGGTAACCGGCAAAGACGGGCATCAGCAGCGCGACGCCGGCCCAGGGGTAGAACCACGCCGGCCGGCCCAGCCAGAGCCCGTAGAGGGTGAACCCGATGATGAGCGCGCTCCCCGCACCCGCGACGGCCGGGACCTGCCATACCTGAAGGCCAAGCAGGGCCGCGAGCAGCGCGAACGGTGCGGCGCCCAGCAGTGCCTCCCGCCACGACGTCGTGAGCTGGGCCTGGCGCATCAGGTGGGCGAGCGTGCGCGGCCGCCCGAAGCCCTGGACCGCGCGCCGGCGCGCCAGCGGCTCGGGCACACCGCGGGCGACGAGGGAGGCGACGCGGTCTTCCATGTGCGCCTCGATCTCGCGCAGGAAGTCGGACTCCAGCGCGTCGCCGAGGCGCAGGTGCGGCTTCAGCCGGCGGACGTACCGTGCTGTCTCGGAAGGCATCGCATCCTCGCGCGGCCTAGTCTCCGTGGGTGGTGACCAGGTCCATGGCCGCGGCAAACCCGCTCCACATCGAGCGGCACTCCGCCAGACGGCGCTCGCCCTTTCTGGTGAGCGTGTAGAACTTGCGCTCCTGCCCCGTCGGCAGCTTTGACCAGCGGCCGCGCACCAGATCCTCGCGCGCGAGGCGGTACAGGGCAGGGTAGAGCGTACCCTCGCTCACGTGGAAGAAACCGGCCGACGTGCGTTCGAGCTGCTCCATGAGCTGGTGGCCGTACATCGGCTCGCGTTCGAGCAGGGAGAGGATCATCACATCCGTGTTCCCCTTGAGGAGCTGCGTCAGGTAGTTGCCGCGCATCATCCCGGTTGCTCGAATCGCATGCTCGCCGCCTGTGCCAGTCTGGGCGATCGGCGGGCCGGTGGTCAAGGGGGATTGACAGGCGCCGCCCCTGACACCATCATGATGGGTATCGCAAGGAGCTATGCAGTGCAAGGTACGGAGCGGCCCGCCGCCCGGGCGGTGTCGCCCGTGGTGCGGGAGGGGTAGCGATGGCGATCGAGATTCGCACGGCATCCGCGCTCGGCTTCTGCTTCGGCGTGCGGCGCGCGATCGAGATGGTGGAGGGCGCCGCGGACGCGAAGGGCCCGATCGACAGTCTGGGGTCGATCGTCCACAACCCCGTCGTCGCCGAGCGCCTCCAGTCGCACGGGGTCGATATCGTCTCCGGGTTCGACGGCGTCTCGTCGTCGGCGGTCGCGATCACGGCGCACGGTGCCGGGCCGGAGGTGTACCGGCGGGCGGCGAGCGCGCGCCTCGACCTGGTGGACACAACCTGCCCGATCGTGGCGCGGGCGCAGCGTGCGGCGCGGCGTCTGGTGAACAGCGGCTTCAAGGTGATCATCTACGGCGATGAGCACCACCCGGAGGTGCGCGGCGTCCTCGCCTGGACACGCGGCCGTGGCGTCGTGCTTGCCGATGCCGCGGACCCGGTCGAGATCCCGCGCCGCAAGGTCGCGCTCCTCTCGCAGACGACGAAGAGCCAGCACGCCTTCACGGAATTCGTCTCGCGCTTCCTCGCGCTGCACATCGACCGCATCAACGAGGTGCGCGTGATCAACACGACGTGCCCGGAGACGGAGGACCGCTACGCCGCGGCGCGCGAGCTGGCGCGCGAGGTGGACCTGATGATCGTCATCGGCGGCCGCAACAGCGCGAACACCGGCAAGCTCGCCGGCACCTGCCGCGCGGCGGGCGTCGAGACGCGCCAGGTCGAGCGCGAGGACGAGGTACAGCCCGCGTGGCTCGAAGGCAGGAGGGTCGTCGGCGTCACCGCGGGCGCCTCGACCCCGGACGATTCGGTGGCCGCGGTCATCCGGCGCATCCGGCAGCTCGACCCGGCGGCGCGGCGCAGGGAGGAGACATCGCGTGCAGGCTAAACCGGCCACTCTTTCGATGAACGGAAATGGAGCACACGCCGCGGGCGTCGGTCACGCCTGCGAGCGCCTTTCCTACCGCTCGTCGCGCGCACCCGAGTTCATCGACATCACCGACGACGTGCGCGAGGTGCTGGAACGCTCGGGCGTGCGTCACGGGTTCGTGGTCGTCTTCTCGCGGCACACGACCGCCGCGATCCGCATCAATGAGGCGGAGCCGCTGCTGCTCGCCGACATGGAGTGCATGCTGGCACGCATCGCGCCGCCGGGCGTCTACTACCGCCACAACGACCTCTCCGTCCGCACGGTGAACCTCACGGAAGACGAAGACCTGAACGGCCACGCGCACTGCCAGCACCTGCTGATGGGTGCGAGCGAGGCCGTGCCGTGCGCCGACGGCGAGCTGCTGCTCGGCGTATGGCAGCGCATCTTCCTCGTCGAGCTGGACTGCCCGCGCGAGCGGGAGGTGATCGTGCAGGTCGTGGGGTCGGCATGACGCTCGACACGGCCTCCGCGCGCCCCGAGGTGGACGAGGCGCTCGACCGCTGCCTGGAACGCGCCATCGCGCACATGCGCGCGATCCAGCACCCGGACGGGTACTGGTGGGGGGAGCTCGAGGCGAATGCGACGATGGCCTCGGAGCACGTCATGCTCGAGCACGTGCTCGGCATCGTCGACCCGGCGCGCATGCGGAAGCTGGCGTGCTATCTGCTCAGCCGGCAGCAGCGCGACGGCTCGTGGGCGGTCTACTACGGCGGCCCCGGCGATGTCAGCGTGACGACGGAGGCATACTTCGCGCTGAAGCTCTGCGGCACGCCTGCCGACGCGCCCGAGATGGCGCGCGCCCGCGCGTTCGTGCTCGCGCACGGCGGCATCGGCGCCACGCGCATCTTCACGAAGGTCTGGCTCGCGCTGTTCGGGCAGTTCGACTGGCGGGCGCTGCCGGCGATGCCGCCGGAGGCGATCCTGCTGCCGCACCGCTTCCCGCTGAACATCTACGAGTTCGCCTCGTGGGCGCGCGCGACGATCGTCGCCATCCTGGTCGTCTCGGCGAAGCAGCCCGTCAC
>JAKAMA010000185.1 GCA_021813085.1 Chloroflexota bacterium
GGGCAGCGCGTCGCGCGACGGCACGAGGCGCATGCCGCGGCCGCCGCCGCCGGCCGCCGCCTTGACCATCACAGGAAACCCGATCTTCTCGGCGGCGGCGGCGACGAGCGCGTCGTCGTGCGTGTCCCCGTCGAACCCGGGCAGCACCGGTACGCCGTGCTCGGCCGCGAGCCTGCGCGCGGCCGGCTTGTCGCCGAGGAGCCGCATCGCGTCCGCGGTCGGCCCGACGAACGCGATGCCGGCCGCCGCGCACGCCTCCGCGAGCGCGGGATTCTCCGACAGGAAGCCGTAGCCAGGGTGGACCGCCCCGGCGCCGGTGCGCCGCGCCGCCTCGACGATCGCGGCGACGTCGAGGTAGCTTCTCGCCGCTGCCGCCGGGCCGATGCGGACCGCCTCGTCCGCGCAGCGCACGTGCGGCGCCTCCCGGTCCGCGTCGGAGTAGACCGCGACGGTGCGGATGCCCATCGTCCTGCACGTGCGCATGACGCGCACCGAGATCTCCCCGCGGTTGGCGACGAGCACCGCCCTTAACGTCGCCGCGACGTGTGGTTGGGTTTCCATGCCTACATGCGAAACACGCCGAAGCGCGTGTCCGGGATCGGTGCGTTGAGCGCCGCGCTGATGCCGAGGCCGAGCGCGGCGCGCGTGTCCAGCGGGTCGATGATGCCGTCGTCCCAGAGCCGCGCGGTGCTGTAGTACGCGCTGCCCTCTGCTTCGTATCGCTCGATCGTCGGCCGCACGAACGCCTCCTGTTCCTCCGCGCTCATCTCGCCCAGACGGGCCGTCCGGCCGCCGCGCGCGCGGAGCTGGTCGAGCCGCACGGTGAGCAGCACGCTTGCCGCCTGCTGTCCGCCCATCACCGAGATCTTGGCGTTTGGCCACATCCACAGGAAGCGCGGATCGTACGCCCGTCCGCACATCGCGTAGTTGCCCGCGCCGAACGAGCCGCCGATCACGACGGTGAACTTCGGGACGTCCGCGTTGGCGACCGCCATCACCATCTTCGCGCCATGCTTGGCGATGCCCTCGGCCTCGTACCGGCGGCCGACCATGAAGCCCGTGATGTTCTGGAGGAAGACGAGCGGGTAGCGCCGCATCGCGCACAGCTCGATGAAGTGCGCGCCCTTCACGGCGCTCTCCGAGAACAGGATGCCGTTGTTGGCGATGATCCCCGCGGGGTACCCCATGATCCGCGCGAAGCCGCAGACGAGCGTCGGCCCGTACGCCGCCTTGAACTCGTGGAACCGGCTGCCGTCGACGATCCGCGCGATCACGTCGCGCACCTCGAAGCTCCGCCGCGCGTCCGAAGGCACGAGCCCGTACAGCTCCGCGGGATCGTACGCCGGCGGCTCGGGCGGCGACACCGCCCAGGGCGCGTGCTTCGCGGATGGCAGCGATGCGACGATGCTGCGCGTGATCGCCAGCGCGTGCGCGTCGTCACGGGCCAGGTGGTCGGCGACGCCCGACACCTCGGTGTGCACGCGGGCGCCACCCAGGTCCTCGGCGGAGACCTCCTCGCCCGTCGCCGCCTTCACGAGCGGCGGCCCGCCGAGGAAGATCGTCCCCGATCCCTCGACGATCACCGTCTCGTCGCTCATCGCCGGCACGTAGGCGCCGCCTGCCGTGCACGAGCCCATGACCACCGCGATCTGCGTGATCCCCTTCGCGGACATCCGCGCCTGGTTGTAGAAGATGCGGCCGAAGTGCGTGCGATCCGGAAACACATCTGCCTGCAGGGGCAGGAACGCGCCTCCCGAGTCGACGAGGTAGATGCACGGCAGGCGGTTCTGCTCGGCGACCTCCTGCGCGCGCAGGTGCTTCTTCACCGTCATCGGGTAGTACGTGCCGCCCTTGACCGTCGCGTCGTTCGCGACGACCACCGCCTCGCGCCCGCACACGCGCCCGACGCCCGTGACGATCCCGGCGGAGGGCGCGTCGCCGTCGTACATCTCGTATGCGGCGAGCGGGCTCAGCTCCAGGAACGCGGTGCCCGCGTCCACCAGCCGCTCGACGCGCTCACGGGCGGTCATCTTGCCGCGGGAGCGGTGGCGCGCGACCGCCTCCTCGCCGCCGCCCGCGCGCGCGGCCGCCTCACGGGTCCGCAGCTCGGCGACGGCCGCGGTCATCTCACGGCGGTTGTGGTCGAACTCGGCGCTGCCGGGGTCGAGTGAGGAAGGGATGACCGGGACGGCCTCGGAGAAGTCCGGCGTCTCTGGGGCGATCACGTGTGCTCTCCGGCGATCATCGCGCGAATTGTATCCGTTTTCGCCGCCTGGGACGCCGCCTGCCGGCGCCGGCTTGCCCGTCCGCCGCGCCCCGCGTATACCGACAGCGTGACCGCGCTCCTCACCGACGAGCACCGCCTCCTGCGCGACACCGTGCGGTCGTTCGCACGGCGCGAGCTCGCGCCCATCGCCGCCGAGATCGACCGGGACGACGCCTTCCCGCCGGACCTCTTCCGCCGCCTCGGCGAGCTCGGCGTCCTCGGCGTCACGGTGCCGCGCGAGTACGGCGGCGCCGGCGCCGACCTCCTCGCCGGCGTGCTCGTCATCGAGCAGCTCGCGCGCGCCTCCGCGTCCGTTGCGCTCTCCTATGGAGCCCACGCCAACCTCTGCGTGAACAATCTCTTCACCAACGGCAGCGAAGAGCAACGCCGTGCCTACCTGCCTGCCCTCTGCTCCGGCGAGCGCATCGGCGCCCTCGCGCTGACTGAGCCGGAGGCCGGGTCCGATGCCACCGGCATCACCACCACGGCCGTCGCCGACGGCGACGACTTTGTGCTCAACGGCACCAAGACGTTCATCACCAATGGCTCCATCGCCGGCGTCTTCGTGCTCTACGCCAAGACCGACCCGGCCCGTGGCGCCCACGGCATCACGGCCTTCATCGTCGAGCGCGACTTTCCCGGCTTCTCCGTCTCGCGCACCTTCGACAAGTTCGGGCACCGCGGCTCGCCCACGGCCGAGCTGCGGCTCGATGATTGCCGCGTGCCGCGCCGCAACGTGCTGGGCAAGGTCGATGACGGCGTCGCCGTCATGATGCGCGGCCTCGACATCGAGCGCGTGTTTCTCGCCGGCGAGCCGCTCGGCATCGCCGAGGAGGCGCTGGCGCTGGCGGTCGCGTACGCGAAGGAGCGGCGCCAGTTCGGCCAGCCGATCGGCAGCTTCCAGCTCATCCAGGCGAAGCTCGCGGACATGTACACGCAGGTCGAGGCGGCGCGCGCGCTTGTGTACCAGACCGCCGTCCTCGCCGAGAGCGGCGAAGTGCACAAGGAGGCCGCGGCCGCCATCCTCTTTGCGGCGGAGATGGCGACGCGCGTCAGCCTCGACGCCATGCAGGTCCACGGCGGCTACGGGTACATGAACGACCTGCCGCTGGGGCGCCTGATCCGCGACGCCAAGCTCGTCGAAATCGGCGCCGGCACGTCGGAGATCCGCCGCCTGATCATCGGCCGCGAGCTCGTCAAGTAACGCCGCCCCGTGCTATCCCGGCGGCAGCTTTTCCGCCCGGGCGATCGGGAAGTAGCGGTGATGGTGCGTGCCGGTCAGCTCGTAGATGGCGGTGCCGGCGCGGCCGTCGTCGGTCCGTACGCGCATCTGGTGCTGGCCGCCGCCGAAGGGCCCGTACGCCGCGCAGCGCGTGCCTTCGCCATCCACCACCACCGTGCGTCCGCCCTCCAGCACCAGCTCGACGCGCCCCGCCAGGCCGTGGGTGTCCGTGCCGTCGCGTCCGTAGTCGGCGGGCGTGCCGTCCCTGCCGGTCCAGTGCAGGTCGTGGCGGAAGTCGACGATCGGGGTCGGTGGGCCGCCGTCGGCCGGCGCGTAGCAGCCGTCCGTGAAGACGCGGGCGCCGTTCGCGTACTCCCAGTGCCAGACGCCGAACATCCCGTCGGGCAGTTGGATCGCCAGCCACAGCCACATCGGACAGCGTGCGTGGTCACGGATGCCCCATGAATGGTCGCGCTGCCCCCACCAGTTGTCGATGCGCCGTGTCACGCCCTGATGGCTGTAGCTGCCCGAATAGCTGCCCGACTGGAAGAAGTGGCTCTGGTCCCAGATGAGCTCGTCGCCCCGCTTCATGGTCCCGCGGCGCAGCCCGTACGCCTGCGTGCGCGCCGTGAACGTGATGTCGAAGCCCACCGGCGCGGCCGCCGCGTCCGCCCGCAGCCGCACCGTCCGGTACGGCTCGACGATCTCTACGGAGATCGGCCCCACCACCGGCGTGTGCGGGTCGTCGCCGTACGGCCGCGTGAAGTGCGCGAAGATCCGTTGCCCGTCGATGAAGCTGAACTCGTGCGAATCGAGCATCTCCCGCTGCGGATAGTGGGCCAGCGTCAGGACGATGGCATCGCCGATCCCGTCGCGCGGGTGGATGCCGAAGTAGTAGCTGTCGCGCCAGTGCTCGTGGCGGACCGCTACGTTCGGCAGCGGCTCCGGGATCTGGTGCACGAACAACTCGTCGGCGGCGGTGAGCCTGGGCATCGGCGACTCCTCCACGCACGCAGCGGTGCGTCGCTGTTTGCGCTTGTACTGGCAGCCCGGCCAGTCCTACAGGACCGCCGACTCCTGGTAGACGCCGAACGCGTCCCGCATCACGTCACAGGTCTCGCCGAGCGTTGCGTACGCGCGCACGGCGTCGAGCAGCGGCGGCATGATGTTGATGCCGCCGCGGCATGCGGCCTCGAGCGCGCGCAGGCTGCGCGTGACCTCGCGCCCGTCGCGCGCCCGGCGCAGGTGCTGGAGCCGCGCCCTGTGCAGCTCCTCGCCGCGCGGATCCATGCGCAGGATCGGGATCTCCAGCGGCTCCTCGGAGGCGAACCTGTTCACCCCGACGATGCCGCGTGCCCCGGACTCGATGTCCCTCTGGTACCGGTACGCTGACTCGGCGATTTCGCGCTGTGGATAGCCTGCCGCGATGGCCGGCACCATGCCACCGAACTCGTCGATCCGCCGGATGTAGGCGCGCGCCTCGCCTTCGATCGCGTCCGTCAGCGACTCGACATAAAAACTACCTCCGAGCGGGTCGATCGTGTCCGTCACACCCGTCTCGCAGGCGATCACCTGCTGTGTCCGCAGGGCCAGCGTCGCCGCGTGCTCGCTGGGCAGGGCCAGCGCCTCGTCGAGGGCGTTGGTGTGGAGCGACTGCGTGCCGCCGAGCACGCCCGCCAGCGCCTGGAGCGCGGTGCGCACGACGTTCACCTCCGGCTGCTGCGCCGTCAGCGACGCCCCCGACGTCTGCGTGTGGAACCGCATCCGCCACGACCGCGGGTCCTTCGCGCCGAAGCGCTCGCGCATCTCGCGCGCCCAGATGCGCCGCGCCGCCCGGAACTTCGCGATCTCCTCGAAGAACTCGTTGTGGCAGTTGAAGAAGAACGACAGGCGCGGCGCGAACGCGTCGACGTGCAGGCCCCGCTCGAGGCAGGCGCGCACGTACTCGAAGCCGTCGGCGAGCGTGAACGCCAGCTCCTGCGCGGCCGTCGCGCCCGCCTCGCGGATGTGGTAGCCCGAGATGCTCACGGTGTTCCATGCGGGCATCTCGCGGGTGCCGAACTCGACCGTGTCGACG
>JAKAMA010000186.1 GCA_021813085.1 Chloroflexota bacterium
GGATGGTGATGGTCGAGTGCGCGGCGGAAGCGCGTCGCATCGAGAGGTAGGGGCGCTGCTTGCCGCGCCCGGGGCGAAGTCGGGGCGCTGCTTGCCGCGCCCCAGGGCGAAGTAGGGGCGCTGCTTGCCGCGCCCCCTCGGACAGGGAGTCCCATATGGGCCGCACAGAACTCGAAGCGCTGGTCGCCGTCCTGCAGGATCAGCTCGCGAAAGGGCAGGACGGCATCGTCGTCGGCACCTGGCAGATCGTCTTCAGCCGCGACAGGCAGGCGTTCCTCTTCGAAAAGTGTGAGCTCGGCGCCTACTGCGAAGAGCGCCCCGGCGTCGTGGCACTCGATGGCACGGTGCTCGACCGCGGCGGCCCCATCCTCGCCGACGCCTGACCGCGCGGGCGGCGCGACGCCGCGGTCGCCCGTGCTACCCGCAGATGACGCGCTCCACGCGCTCGGCATCCGCTAGGTCGTCGAGCGCGAGGTCCGCGCCCGCTTCGCGCAGCTCGTCCGCGGGGTGCCGCCCCGTCGCGACCGCCAGCGCGAAGGCGCCGTTCGCGTGCGCCGCCGCCACGTCCTGCGGCGTGTCGCCGATGACGACCAGGCGCGCGCCCGCCCCGTCGCCGTCGCGCAGGCGCTCGATGCCGCGCGCGATCACTTCCGCGCGGTCGCCGGAGTCGTCGCCGAAGCCGCCCGCCATCGTCGGGAAGTACCCGTCGATGCCGAAGTGGCGCAGCTTCAGCTCGCCGCCGCGCCGGAAGTTCCCGGTCCCCAGCCCCTGCACCACGTCAGGCCGCGCCGACAGCGCGCCGAGCACGTCGATGACGCCCGGCATCAGTGCCCCTCCCGACACCTCGTGCAGCGCGTCGCGCAGGTGCGGCACGTAGGCGTCGAGGAAGCGCGCAGTCTCGCCCGGCATGCGCACGGCGGCGATACCGTGCGCCCGCGCGGCGTCGCCGAAGATCGCCGTGTCCGTGCGCCCCGAGAACTCGATGCGGCGGAAGGCATCCTCGACGCCGTACAGGTCGCGAAAGGCGCGCGCCATCGCCAGGCTGCCGGCGCCGCCCGTGTACAGCAGCGTGTTATCGATGTCCCACAGCACGATCGTGCGCACGATGCTCCTCTGCGAGGCGCCGCGCCGGAATCCGGCCGACGCGGTTGTGGTACTCCGGGGCCGCAACGGCTACTCGACGGGCTCCCCCGCCTTGCGCCAGGCGTCCGTGCCGCCGTCGAGGTTGTAGAGGTGGTCCGCCGGCAGGCCCGCCGCCGCCGCCATCTCCGCCGCCAGCGCGCTCCGCTGGCCGACGGCGCAGACGAAGACGATCTTCTTGTCCTTCGGCAGCTCCTCCCGGCGCGCGAAGACGCTGTTCACCGGGATCAGCGTCGCCGATGGCACGTGCCCGGCGCTGTACTCGTGCGGTTCCCGCACGTCGATGACCACCACGTCGTCCTGGGCCATCATCGCCTTCGCCTCGGCGACGTCGACGCGGTAAAACGGTTCGCGCTCGTCTTTGCGCGGCATCTCGATCCTCCTTCATTGGGCACGCCGTCACTCCCAGTCTAACCAAGCCCCCCGCGAAGCGGCAGCCGCCACGCCGCCGGGCAAGGGCACGTGCCGTGATGCGGTCCACCGCCGCACGTCGCCGCAGTTGACCGCATCCGCCGCGCAAGGCTAGATTGCCCCCGCCGGCCTGTGTCGCAGACGAACGAGGTGCACCGCATGGACTACCCGACGATCCAGAAGCCGCCCGTCGAGACCTTCCGCGTCCGCCCGAACCTCGACGACTACGACAAGATCCGCGCCGGCTTCGTCTACGCCGACGTGGTCAGGGAGCTCGACGGGCTCCCCGGCGGCGGCCTCAACATCGCGTACGAAGCCATCGACCGCCACGTCGCGCACGGCCGCGGCGCGCACGTCTGCTGGGACTGGGAGGGCAAGGACGGCCGCCGCGAGCAGTACACCTACGCAGACGCCGCCCGCATGTCCAACCAGTTTGCCAACGTGCTGGAGCGGCTCGGCGTCCGTAAGGGCGACCGCGTCTTCTGCTTCATGGACCGCGTCCCGGAGCTGTACGCCGCCGTCTTCGGCACCCTCAAGGCCGGCTGCGTCTCCGGCCCCCTGTTCTCCGCCTTCGGCCCGGACGCCGCCGGCGACCGCCTCGCCGACGCCGGCGCGAAGGTGCTCGTCACCTCGCCCGACCAGCGCCACAAGCTGCGCGAGATGCGTCCGCGCCTCCCCGACCTCCAGCACGTCATCATGGTCGAGCACGGGACAGAGCCCACGCTCGAGCCCGGCGAGCGTTCCTGGAACGAGCTGATGCGCGAAGCCTCGGACGAGTTCGCCATCGTCCGCACGGACCCCGAGGACCCGGCGGTGATGCACTACACGTCGGGCACCACCGGCAAGTCGAAGGGAGCTGTGCACGTCCACGAGGCGGTCCTCGGCCACTACGCCACGGGCAAGTACGTGCTCGACCTGCATCCGGACGATATCTACTGGTGCACCGCCGACCCCGGCTGGGTCACGGGCACGTCCTACGGCATGTTCGCGCCGCACACCAACGGCCTCACGTCCGTGATCTACGAGGGTGGCTTCTCCGCCAGCAGGTGGTACCAGATCATCCAGGACCACCGCGTCTCTGTCTGGTACACCGCGCCGACGGCGATCCGGTTGCTGATGAAGGCCGGTGACGATGTGCCGAAGAAGTACGACCTCTCGAGTCTGCGGTACACCATGTCCGTCGGCGAGCCGCTCAATCCCGAGGCCGTCATCTGGAGCGAGAAGCACCTGGGCCTGCCCTTCCATGACAACTGGTGGCAGACCGAGACCGGCTCCATCATGATCGCCAACTACCCAGTCCTGCCGATCAAGCCCGGCAGCATGGGGAAACCGATGCCCGGCATCGAAGCCGCCGTCATCGACGCCGCCGGCAACCGCAAGCCCGCCGGCGAGGAAGGCGACCTGGCCCTGAGGCCCGGCTGGCCCTCGATGTTCCGCACCTACTGGAACAACGAGCCCATGTATCGCTCGAAATTCGCCAACGGCTGGTACATCACCGGCGACCGCGGCCGGGTCGATGAGGACGGCTACTTCTGGTTCATCGGCCGTGCCGACGACGTGATCAACACCGCCGGCCACCTCGTCGGCCCGTTCGAAGTGGAGAGCGCGCTGATCGAGCACCCCGCCGTCGCCGAGGCCGGCGTCATCGGCAAACCCGACCCGGTGGCGATGGAGATCGTCAAGGCGTTCGTCACCCTCAAGGACGGCTATCAGCCGTCGAACAAGCTCCGCGGCGAGCTGCTGCAGTTCAGCCGCCAGAAGCTCGGCCCCGGCGTCGCCCCGCGCGAAATCGACTTCATCGACGTGCTGCCGAAGACGCGCTCCGGCAAGATCATGCGCCGCCTGCTGAAGGCGCGCGAGCTGGGGCTGCCGGAAGGCGACACCAGCACGCTGGAGGAGTAGGGGCGCTGCTTGCCGCGCCCCGCTCGCCGCGCTGCTTGCCGCGCCCCGCTCGCCGCGCTGCTTGCCGCGCCCCGCTCGCCGCGCTGCTTGCCGCGTCCCGCTCGCCGCGCTGCTTGCCGCGTCCCGCTTCGCTGCGCTGCCACTGCGTGATACGCGTACCACGACCATCGACCGCCGCCCATCGACTCGCTAGAATGCCGCCTGACCCGACGAGGAGGTACCCCACTGCTCCGCATCTTCAAGCGTACCCGCGAGACCGGCGAGAAGACCGAGCAGGCGCTCGAACGCACGCGCAAGGGCTGGTTCAGCGGCATCTCCGGCCTCTTCGACCGCGGCAAGATCGACGACGAGCTCTGGGAGGAGCTCGAAGAGCTGCTGATCGGGGCTGACACCGGCGTCGCCACCACCCACAAGATCCTCGGCGAGGTCCAGCAGCGCGTCGAGCGCGAGCGCATCAAGGACCCGGAGCAGGTGCGCCAGTGTCTGAAGGAGCAGCTCGTCGCCGTGCTCAGCGGCGGCACTGGGAAGGGCCGTATCTGGGGCGAAGAAGACAGCCCGCCGCCGGGTCGCCCATCCGTCATCCTCGTCGTCGGCGTCAACGGCACTGGCAAGACCACCAGCATCGCCAAGCTCGCCCAGTCCTACCGCGAGGAGGGCCAGAAGGTCGTCGTCGCCGCCGGCGACACCTTTCGCGCCGCCGCCATCGAGCAGATCAAGAGCTGGGGCGACGTTGTCGGCGCCGAGGTCGTCGCCCACAAGCAGGGCGCCGACCCCGGCGCCGTCGTCTTCGACGCGCTCTCCGCCGCCGAGAGCCGCAAGGCCGACGTCGTCCTCATCGACACCGCCGGCCGCCTCCACACCAAGTTCAACCTGATGGAGGAGCTCGGCAAAATCCGCCGCGTCATCGAGCGCAAGCTCCCTGAAGGCCCTGACGAGGTGCTGCTCGTCCTCGACGCCACCACCGGCCAGAACGCCCTCGTCCAGGCGAAGGCCTTCGCCGAGGTCGTGCCGATCACCGCGCTCTGCCTGACCAAGCTCGACGGCACGTCGAAGGGAGGCATCGTCTTCGCCGTCACCGACCAGCTCCAGATCCCCGTGCGCTTCATCGGCACCGGCGAGCGCCCCGAGGACCTGACACCATTCGACGCGGGCGAGTTCGTCGATGCGCTCTTCCGGTAGGGGACACACCGCCACCAGCCAGCGACTCGACATAACAATAGTTGCGGGTACGCGTGCAGGGACGCGCGCGCCCGTGCCGCGTACATGATGCTGATCAGCCGCCCATCGGCATGCGTTATGGTTGAGGACGCATGAGCGAAACGCTTCGTTGGTGGCTGATCCTCCAGCTCACGGGCTTCTTCCTGCTGCCCCTCTGCCTCGCCCTCTTCCGACGGCTGCCCGACAGGGGGTACGCGCTCTCCAAGCCGTTCGCGCTGCTCTTCCTGGGCTACGCCTTCTGGCTCCTCAACAGCCTCCACGTCATCCCGAACTCGTCGGGCGCCATCGTCTTCGTGCTGCTCGCGCTTGCCGCGGTCGCCGGCGTCTTCGCCTACGTCCGGCGCGACGAAATGTGGGAGTGGGCGCGCGCCCACTGGCGCTACATCGCCGCGGTCGAAGCGCTGCTGCTCGTCGCCTTCCTCGTCGCCGCCTGGCTGCGCGCGCAGGTCGGCAGCATCGCCGGCACCGAGCAGCCGATGGACCTGATGTTCGTCAACGCCGCCACGCGCGCCGCCCACTTCCCGCCCCAGGACCCCTGGCTCTCCGGCCACACCGTCGCCTACTACTACTTCGGTTACCTGATCGTGGCGATGACCGGCCGCCTCGCCGGCGTCCAGCCCGAGGTCGCGTACAACCTGGGCCTCGCGATGACCGCCGCTCTCGCGCTCGTCGGCGCCGCCGGCGTCGCCTACAACCTGATCCGGCTACACGAAGACGCCGCCGGGCCGGAGCCGCCCTCCGGAGGCGACAACGCCCGAAGGGTCCGCCTCGCCGACGTGCCGTCGCTGCTCATCGCGCAGCGCTCCCGGCGCATGGCGCAGCCGCCGGCGCCGCCGCCCGTCGCGGGCGCCGCAGCCGCTCCCGCGGCCGTCGCGCCCGTCCGGCCGGCGCCG
>JAKAMA010000187.1 GCA_021813085.1 Chloroflexota bacterium
CTGGTCGGTCGGCTCGACCACGGCCAGGGCCACGCTCGGGACCAGCACCGCGATTTCGTCTGGGCGCAGGCTCGCGATGGTCTCGCTCGCGTTGAGGGACTCCTTCATCATCGCCGCCATCTCGACGAGCTCCTCGCGGCTGAGCCGCTCGATCTTCCCGTCCTTCCCCTGGCGCTGCGCCTGGAGGAGGAAGACGCGGAAGCTGCGCCCCTTGACCGTGGCGCGCGCCATCTCGAGGTCGAGCCGGTCGACGAAGTACTGGCGGTTGTGGAGCCCCGTCGCCTCGTCGAACATCGCCCCCCACGCCAGCAGGACGTCGCGGCGGCGCGACGCGCGGAAGAAGTACACCATCGAGAGGATCGCCAGGTTCACGGCCGCCATCGCGAGCATGATCGCGAACGCGGACGGCGCGGCGTACGCGCTCGGGTCGAGTCCGCGCGGCAGGTAGGGGATCGCCCAGGCGAAGAACATGCCGGCGAAGAGCACGAACGCGAATCGGCTGAGGCGGCCGAGCTTCAGGTCGTGCAGGTACGCCTGCGTCGCCTGCTTCGGCTCAATCGGCTCCGTATCGGACGCGGTCACGAACACCACCTCTCCGCGCGCTGCTTCTCTCTATGAGTATCGTCCTCCGCCAGAAAGGGGGTAGGGGTGACCGGCGGGCCGCCGCGCCGGCGCGGGCACTCCGCACGTAGCCGCGCAGCTTCAGCGCCGCCCCGGCGCTGCCGCCCGTGCGCTCCCCGCCGTGACGCGATGGGTGTACAATCCGGCAACACGTCGTACGCGAAGCTCCGCTCCGCGGGGGAGCCGTCCCCAACCTGTGGGGCGCGCAGCACACGCTTCGCACGGGACTTGAGCCCGGACATGGAGGAGGACACGATGCCACCTGACACGTCCGTGATCCCCGTCGAGCGCATCGAGCGCGCGATCTACCTCATCCGGGGCCACAAGGTGATCCTCGACGCCGACCTGGCGGCGCTCTACACCGTCGAGACGAAGGCCCTCAACCAGGCGGTGCGCCGTAACCAGGAGCGCTTCCCCGAGGACTTCATGTTCCGGTTGACCGATGAGGAGTCCGACCGTTTGAGCTTCCATCCTGGAATCTCAAACACGACGCCCGAGTCTGGCACCTCAGATTTGAGGTCACAATCTGTGATCTCAAACGCCGGACCCGAATCTGATGGGCCCGCTTTGAGGTCACAATCTGTGACCTCAAACGCGCCGACTCCGATCCCGGCCCGCGTTTGAGGTTCCAATCTGGCACCTCAAACGCTGGCCGCGGTGGCCGCCGCTACGCGCCCTACGCCTTCACCGAGCAGGGCGTCGCGATGCTCTCCAGCGTGCTGCGCAGCCCGCGCGCCGTCGCCGTCAACATCGAGATCATGCGGGCGTTCGTGCGCCTGCGCCAGATGCTCGCGTCCAACGAGGAGCTGGCCCGCAAGCTCGACGCGCTCGAGCGGAAGTACGACCGTCAGTTCAAGGCCGTCTTCGACGCCATCCGCGAGCTGATGGCGCCGCCGCCGAAAGCGCGCCGCCCGCTGGGCTTACGGGGCAGCGACGGGCCCTGAAGGCCGCACCTCGGCTCCGGGCCGTTCGGCGTCCGTCGCGGTGGCGGCCCGTCCGGCGTCCCACTCGCATCGCTAACGAACCTTCGGTTAGAATCATCCCGCAGGAAGCCCACCGCTGTCGCGGATGCTTCAGTTGTGGTTGGCGCGGAGACCGCCCAGATGCCGCTGTCCGAATCCGACACCCGTGCGAAGCTCATCGACCCCGCGATCCACGCGCGGGGCTGGACGGAAGACCACATCCGCCGCGAGGAGACCGCCGGCGCCATCGAACTCATCGACGGCAACCCGCGGCGGCGGAAGAGCGGGCGCACCGACTATACGCTGCGCATCAAGGTGAACCCGGAGACGCAGCCCGTCGCCGTCGCGCTCATCGAGGCGAAGGCCGAGCATCTGCCGCCGACGCTCGGGCTTGAGCAGGGCAAGACGTATTGCAAGCGCCTGCACGTCCCGTTTGTCTTCAGTAGCAACGGCCACCAGTTCGTCGAGTACGACGAGTTCACCGGGCAAACGACGCGGGCGCGACCGCTCGTCGAGTTCCCCACGCCGGCCGACCTACAGGCGCGCTACGAGCGGGGCATCGGCTTCAGTCTCAGCGACCCGGCCGCGAAGCCATTGCTTGCACGCTACCCCGGCGGCGAGGCGACGCGACGCTACTACCAGGACGCGGCCATCCGCGCAGTCCTCGAGAAGATCGCCCAGTGCGAGGTGCGCGGGGAGCCGAAGCGCGCGCTGCTTTCGCTGGCGACGGGTTCCGGGAAGACGTTCATCGCGGTCGCCCTGCTCAAGCGCGTCGCCGACGCTGGCCAGCTACGGAAGGCGCTCTTCATCTGTGACCGCGACGAGCTCCGCAGCCAGGGCGCAGGCGCCTTCCAGAACGTCTTCGGCGCCGACGCGGCCACGGTCTCATCCGCCAACGCGCAGAAGAACGCCCGTGTGCTCATCGCCACGTACCAGACCCTCGACATCGACAGCGTGGAAGCCGACGCCAACTTCCTGACGGACAACTACCCGGAGGACTACTTCAGCCACATCATCATCGACGAGTGCCACCGTTCGGCGTGGGGCAAGTGGTCGCAGGTGCTGACGCGGAATCCCAACGCCGTGCAGGTCGGCCTGACCGCCACGCCGCGCCAGCTTGTCGGCGCCGTCGAGTCGCCCGAAGCGAAGGCCGACGCGCAGATCAGCGCCGACAACTACAGGTGGTTCGGCGAGCCGGTGTACGAGTACGACATCGCGCAGGGCATCGAGGATGGCTACCTCGCCGCCTGCGAAATCGTGCGCCGCGATATCCTTATCGACGATGACCCCGAGACCGGCGGCATCAGCCAGGCCGACCTCGGCGACAAGACCATCCGCGACGCCCGCACCGGCCAGCCCGTGGCCGTGTCCGACGTGCGAGCGGTCTACGACCCGACGTCGTTCGAGGACAAGCTGCTGCTGCCGGAGCGCGTGCAGGCGATGTGCGCCGACCTGTTCCGCCAGCTCGTCGAAACGGGTGGTGCGGGGCGCGGGCCGGAGCAGAAGACGATCATCTTCTGCGCCCGCGACCGCCACGCCGACGAAGTCGCCGCCGTGATGAACAACCTGTACGCGCGGTGGTGCGCGGACAACGGGCACCAGCGGATGGACAACTTCGCCTTCAAGTGCACCGCACTCTCCGGCGGTAGCCAGTACCTCGCCGACCTGCGCGGCGCCTCGCGGTCGTACTTCGTGGCCACGACGGTTGAGCTGCTGACGACGGGCGTCGATGTGCCGGTCGTGCGGAACATCGTGTTCTTCAAGTACGTGCGCTCGCCGATCGCCTTCTACCAGATGATCGGCCGCGGCACCCGCATCGACGAGCCGACGAACAAGCTGATGTTCCGCGTCTACGACTACACCGACGCCACACGGCTCTTCGGCGAGGACTTCTTCACCAAGGTCTCCGCGCCTCAGCGTACGTCCGCCGGCGGCGGCGAGCCGCCGGAGCCGGAACGCATCATCGAGGTCGAGGGTTTCGACGTGTGCGTGAACGACGCCGGGCGCTACATCCTCGACCCCGCGACCGGCCAGCCTGTCAGCGTCGAGGAGTACACGCGGCGTGTGACGGCGGGGCTCGTCGAGGAAGCGCCAACCATCGACGACTTCCGCGCGCGCTGGATCGAGCGGGAGCGCCGGCGTCAGATGCTGCGCGACCTGCCAGGCGGCGTCCATGCGGCGGCGCTGCTCCGCGAACTCAAGAGGCTGGCCGAACTGGCGGCGCGCGGCGAGGCGAAGGACTACGACCTGTACGACGTGCTCGCGGAACTGGGCTACGGCCTTGCGCCGCGCTCGAAGTCCGAGCGCGCCGACGCCTTCACCTACAAGAACCGGCCGTGGCTCGACGCCCTGCCGCACGGCGCGGCGGCCACGCTCAGGGCGATCGCCGCGCAGTTCTCGCGCAACGGGACCGAGGAGCTGGAGAACGACCTCATCTGGCAGTTGCCGGCGGTGCGGCGCGCCGGCGGCCTGAAGGCGCTCGGTGCGCTCGGTAAGCCGCCGGCTGACGTGCTGCACGAGACCAAGGCAAGGATGTTTGCGTCGTGACACCGGTTGTAAGCGAGGCCAGTGAAGTTCCACGAGGGTGGCGCCCGGTACGGTTGGGTGACGTCATTGCTGATGCACAGCCGGGCTTCGCCGCTGGTGAGCGAGACCCAGAAGGCATCGTTCAGCTTCGCATGAACAATGTCACGACATCCGGTCGCCTAGACTGGTCATCGTTCGTTCGCGTTCCGCGGCCGAACCAGGATGCGGCTGCTTATGAACTCCAGCCGGGCGATGTTGTGTTCAACAACACGAACAGCGCGGAACTCGTTGGGAAATCTGCGCTCTTCGACGGCTACGCTGAACCTGTCGCTTACAGCAATCACTTCACGAGGCTTCGCACTTCCGCGGAGCTAGAACCAGGATACCTGGCATCGTGGCTCAACTCGCAGTGGCGCGCCGGCGTCTTCTCGGCAATCTGCAATCGTTGGATAGGTCAGGCGGCGGTGTCACGGGAAAAGCTGCTCGGCCTAGTCATGCCGCTCCCGCCGCTCGACGAGCAGCGGCGCATCATCGCGATCCTCGACGAGCAGATGGCGGCCGTCGAGCGGGCGCGCACGGCGGCGGAGCAGCAGTTGCACGCGATTCAAGGGCTTCCGGCCGTGCTGTTGCGGCGGGCGTTCGGCGGGGAGTTGTGAGATGGCGCGTGTCGTGTGGAATGGTGTTGCGAAGGGAACGGTCCGGGTCGTAGGGGCGACCGGCCGGTCGCCCCTACCGGTACCGCGGTCGCACGTACGGCGTACGGATCCACCCGTTCCGACGATGACCGACCGGGTAGCGGCGACCGGCGCCATGCCGGCGACCGGCGCGATGTGGACGGCCCGCGCGATGTGGTCGCCCCTACCGGCACCGCGGCCGCGCGTACGGCGCGCGATCGCGCCCGTTCCGGCGGGACGCCGGGCGGTGGCGGGATCGTGACCTTGCGCGCGCGCAACCACCGCCGGTCGATACGCATGCCGGGATACGACTACGCCCAGGGGGGCGCATATTTCGTCACCATCTGCACGTACCAGCGCGACCTCTTATTCGGCGAGGTTGCCGATGATGCCATGCATCGCAACGCCTGCGGCGACATCGTCCTCGCCGAATGGCAACGTTCCGCCCTGATCCGCGCGGAGATCGAGCTGGATGCGTTCGTCGTCATGCCCAACCACGTCCACGGCATCGTGTTCCTCCACCCCGCCCCCATCGCGGCGCCGCCCACCGAACCGGCGCCGGGCGACCGGGTAACGACGACCGGCCCCGTAGGGGCGACCGGCCCCGTGGTAGGGGCGACCGGCCCCGTAGGGGCGACCGGCCCCGTAGGGGCGACCGGCCCCGTGGGGGCGACCGGCCCCGTGGGGGCGACCGGCCCCGTGGGGGCGACCGGCCCCGTGGGGGCGACCGGCCCCGTGGGGGCGACCGGCCCCGTGGGGGCGACCGG
>JAKAMA010000188.1 GCA_021813085.1 Chloroflexota bacterium
CGACGGCCGTCTTCGCGGAGCACGGCTACGACGCCGCGACGACGCGCGAGGTGGCGGAGCGCGCGGGCTGCTCCGAGGGGCTGATCCACCGCTACTTCGGCGGCAAGCGGGGGCTGCTGCTGGCGCTGCTCGACGACAAGGCCGACGGCCTCGCCGAGCAGATGCGGGCGGCCCTGCCCGACCGGGCGTCGCTCGACGACGAGCTGACGCGGATCTTCCTCTGGCCGCTCGAGTCGATGTGGGAGCAGCGCGACTTCATGCGCGTCTGCGTCTCGCGTGCGTCGATCGACCCGGAGGTCGGCCACATGGTCGGGCATCACCTGAACGCGCGACGCGTCGAGGTGATCGCGGAGAAGCTGCGCCGGCACCAGGCGGCGGGACGCGTGCGCGACGACGTCGATGTCGACGCGGTCGCGTACGCGGTCACGGGCATGAACCTGGCGAGCGGCTTCTTCCTGCAGGCGGTGTTCGACCTCGACCGGGACGAGGTACGGCGGATGACGGAGCAGATGGCGCGCGTCGTCGCGCGCGGCATCGCGCCGGACTCCGCCGCGACGGCGGCGGCGACGCGTGACGGCGGACGGAAGGCGGACTGACGTGCGACGCATCGAGTACAAGTACATCGTCGGCATCGTCTTCGTGTTCGGGCTGTTCATCGACCTGCTGGACATGACGATCACGAACGTCGCGCTGCCGACGCTGGCGCGCGACTTTTCGGCGACGACGACCACCATCGAGTGGGTGGTGACGGGCTACCTGCTGAGCCTGGCGGTGTTCATCCCGGTGAGCGGCTGGGCGGGCGACCGCTTCGGCACCAAGCGGGTGTTCATGTTCGCGCTGTCGGTGTTCGTGACGGGCTCGCTGCTGTGCGGGCTGTCGTGGAACATCGAATCGCTGATCGGCTTCCGGGTGCTGCAGGGCGTCGGCGGCGGCATGCTGACGCCGGTGGGCACAGCGATGCTGTTCCGCGCCTTCCCGCCGGCGGAGCGGGCGGCGGCATCGGCGCTGCTGGCGATCCCGGCGGTGGTGGCGCCGGCAACGGGGCCGGTGCTGGGCGGCTACCTCGTCGAGTTCCAGAGCTGGCGCTGGATCTTCTTCGTCAACGTGCCGATCGGGCTGACGGGTCTTGCCGTGTCGTGGCTGTTCCTGCGGGAAGAGGTGCAGGCGCACACCGGGCATCTGGACGTGCCGGGGTTCGTGCTGTCGGCGACGGGGCTGGCGTCGGTCGTGTACGCGCTCTCGGAGGCGGGGACGCGGACGTTCAGCGACCCTCGGGTGATCGGCTTCGGGCTCGCGGGGGTGGCGATCCTGGCGATCTTCACCGTCGTCGAGCTGCGGGTGCGGGAGCCGATGATCGACGTGCGGCTGTTCCGGGACAAGCTGTTCAGCGCGGCGAACGCGGTGCAGCTCGTCGCGCAGGGCGGGCTGATGGGGGCGCTGTTCCTGCTGCCCCTGTTCCTCCAGTTCGAGCAGGGGCTGAGCCCGTTGCAGTCGGGCCTGACGACGTTTCCGCAGGCGATCGGCGTAGTGCTGATGGTGCAGCCGGCGGGGAAGATCTACCGGCGCATCGGGCCGCGGCGGATGATGATGCTCGGGATGCTGGGGGCGACGCTGACGACGCTGGCGTTCTTCTGGGTGGGCCTGGGGACGAGCCAGTGGACGATCCGGGCGATCATGCTCGCGCGCGGCGCGTCGTTCGCGTTCTCGCTGATCCCGCTGCAGACGGCGACGTTCGCGACGATCAAGGGAGCGGACACGGGGCGGGCGAGCGCGATCTTCAACTCGGGGCGGCAGGTGGCGGCGAGCTTCGGCGTGGCGCTGCTGGGGACGGTGCTGACGAACCGGCTGACGGCGCACGGCGCGCAGCTCGGCAACCCGCTGACCGCGGCCGCGGCGACGACGGCGTTCCAGGAAGCGTTCCTCGCGGCGTCGGCGCTGGCGGCGGTGGGCGTCGTGGCGTCGCTGCTCATCGACGACAAGGCGGCGGCGGGGACGATGGCGCCCGCGCGCGTGCGCGCCGCGCCCGACGCGGCGGACGCGGCGGAGCCGGCGGTAGCGGTCGGGTGAGGCGGGGGGACCGGGGCGCTGGGGATTGGAGATTTGGGGGACTGCGGTCGTGGAGACGCGGCGCTGCCGGTTGCCATAACCGGAACGCTTGTTCTAGTCCGGCGATTATGGGAGAATCTCCTCAGACCCGAGGTTGAGAGGTGCGGGATATGGTGGTTGCCGTCGAAGCTGCGTCGCTGCGACGCTTACGGCCCCGGAACAGCCGGCCGGCGTGGCGGCCCCACGGTGACCTTCTCGAGCGCGCACAGCAAACCGCGATCTTCAAGCGTGGGAACGTCGAGATCTGGCGGGGCGATGCACTTCGCTTCTATCCAGCCTGGACGTCGCCCACTGTGATCATCTCCGACGGCCCATATGGCGTGTCCGGCTTCCCCGGCGATCCTCCGACCGCCGAGCATCTTCCAGAGATTTACGAGCCGCACATTGAGGCATGGGGGCACGCTGCTTTACCTTCCACGACACTTTGGTTCTGGAACACTGAGCTCGGCTGGGCGACGGTCCACCCGACACTCGTCAAGCACGGCTGGGAGTACCGCAGCTGTCACATCTGGAACAAGGGCAGCGGTCACGTGGCCGGCAACGCGAACACCAAGACGCTCCGCAAGTTCCCGGTCATCACGGAGGTCTGCGTCCAATATGTGCGCATGGTGACACTGCCGGCACCCGGTGCACCTCGGCCGCTAGCCCTCAGGGAGTGGCTGCGGCACGAGTGGGCACGGACGGGGCTGCCCTTCTCAAAGACGAACGAGGCATGCGGTGTGCGCAACGCGGCGACGCGGAAGTACTTCACGAAGGATCACCTCTGGTACTTCCCGCCGGCCGAGGCCTTCGAACAGCTCGCCCGTTACGCGAATCGGCATGGCCACCGCATCGGCCGGCCGTATTTTTCGATCGATGGGAACCGGTCGGTAACCGGCCAAGAGTGGGATTCGCTGCGCGCCAAGTTCGAGTGCCGCTTCGGTGTGCACAATGTCTGGAATGAACCACCTGTGCGCAACGGCGAGCGCATCAAGAGTGGCCCCCGCGCGGTACATCTAAATCAGAAGCCCCTTTCTCTGGTGAAGCTGGCAATCGAGGTATCGTCTGACCCGGGGGACGTGGTTTGGGAACCATTTGGAGGAATGTGCACCGGCGCCCTTGCCGCCCTGCAAACGCAGCGATCCTGCTTTGCGGCAGAGCGCGTTCCCGAGTTCTTCGACCTCGCATGTGACAGACTAGCCACATCCGATGGTTGACAAGCCTGCCGCACCCCCGCAGCCGCCTCCGAGGCTTGCACCATCCGCGGCTTTGCCCTTCTACGACGTATGGCAACGCGTGCGCGATGCTCTCATGGCACTCCCTGGATACTTTCGGAGCGAGACGAGCATCACCGGTCTTCACGCCACCGACATTTTCACGCTCGGCGCAACACTCGGTGCGACCATCGAGGATCAGGTCGTGTCGACACTCAACGCGATGCGAGCAGTCTGGGATCCCGACGAGAAGTACGCGCTGTTCCGGTTTATCCGCCAGCCGCAAACGTTTCCCGATGTCTTACTTGCCCGCCGAACTCTAGGCGAATCAGCAACTGCCGAGATCGCCTTTGGTATTGAGCTAAAGAGCTGGTATCTCCTGGCCAAGGAGGCCGAGCCCAGTTTCCGGTATCTCGCGACTGCGCGGGCATGCGCTGATCTCGATCTACTTGTTATTGTGCCGTGGTTTCTGTCCAACGTGATCTCCGGGTCACCCGTTGTACTGGAACCCTACATCGAGTCCAGCCAGTACGCAGCCCTATATCGGAACTTCTTCTGGTCCCACGTGAGGCAGGCCAAGGGCGACGCCTCAATCGTGGTTCCGAAGGACATCCAGCCGTATCCGAAGAAGTCAGACAACATCTCTGATCACGCGACGCAAGACACCGGCAAGAACTTCGGACGCATCGCTCGAACGGGTCTCATCGAGAGTTACGTCGAACGCATGAAACGGGAACTCGTGGCCGGAATCGAAGCGCGCTATTGGCTTCAATTCTTCAAGATGTTCCAGGAGCATGATGACCCGGGGAAGATCGCGGCGGTGTTCAAGCGCTTGGAGAAGGAGATCGGGGCAGACTCAGGAGGGCGCGATGCGTCATCGTTCGGTCTGAGCTTGTTGGACGCCGTCCGGCAGCAATTCAGTCTTGACTAGCGAGCGATGTGCACCAGTGCGGCACCCATCCATGACGCGAGCGTGCCTACCTGTGAGATGCGCTCGGCCGCGCCGACCGTGCTACACTCGCGGCGATGACGACGCCGCAGACGCCTGAGGCCATCGACGTGCCGCCGGGGCCGCGGCGGCGGCGCTGGCGCGGACGGGCGCGGCCGGCATCGGCGCCGGCGGGCGACTGGCCGGAGATCATCGGCCGGCTGCTGGCGCTGCGCGGCGTCGCCGACGCGGCGGCGGCGCGCGCGTTCATCGACCCGCCGCGAGGGCTCCCGGACCCGTACGCACTCCCACACCTCGACATCGCGGTCGCGCGGCTGCTGCGCGCCATCGAGGCGCGCGAGACCGTCGCGGTGTTCGGCGACTTCGACGTCGACGGCGTGACGTCGGTCGCGCAGCTCAGCGAGGGGCTGGCGGCGCTCGGCGCGGTGCCGGTGCCGTACGTGCCGGACCGCTTCAGCGAGGGCTACGGCCTGAACATCGCGGCCATCGAGCGGCTCCACGCGGGCGGCGCGACGCTGCTGGTGACGGCGGACTGCGGCACGAGCAGCGTCGAGGAAGTGGCGCGCGCGCGGCAGCTCGGGATGGACGTGCTCATCCTCGACCACCACACGGTGCCGCCGCTGCTGCCGGAGGCGACGGCGCTCGTCAACCCGAAGCTGCCGGACGCGCGGCCGGGCGGGCTGCTGGAGCTGGCGACGGCGGGGCTGGCGTTCCACGCCGTCGCGGCGCTGTACGGGGCGGCGGGCCGGGCGTTCGACGCGGACGCCTACCTCGACCTGGCGGCGCTGGGCACGGTGTGCGACATGGCGCCGCTCGTCGACGAGAACCGGCGGCTGCTGCGCACGGGGCTGGGCGCGCTGGCGCGGACGCGGCGGCCGGGCCTGCGGGCGCTGATGGAGGCTTCGGGCAGCGAGCCGGCGCGCGTGACGGCGGAGGACATCGGCTACAAGCTGGGGCCGCGGCTGAACGCGGCGGGGCGCATCGCCCACGCGAAGCTGGCGCTCGAGCTGCTGACGACGCGGGACGAAGAGCGCGGGCGCGAGCTGGCGCAGCAGCTCGACGGGCTGAACCGCACGCGGCAGCAGCAGACGGCCGACGCGGTGGCGCTCGCCACCTCGCTGCTGGGCGAGGGCGAGCCGCCGGCGCGGGGGATGGTCGGCAGCGCGGACTTCCCGTCGGGGATCGTCGGGCTGGTGGCGTCGAAGCTCGTGAACGTCTACGCGCGGCCGGCCGTCGTGTACGAGCGGGGCGAGACGCTGAGCCGGGCGAGCTGCCG
>JAKAMA010000189.1 GCA_021813085.1 Chloroflexota bacterium
CGGAACCGGTCGAGCATCGAAGGGAGTGTACCGCCTGGCGGCGCGGCGGGTGTTGGAGATGGGAGATGGGAGGTGGGAGGTGGGAGGTTGGAGGTCGGAGGTCGGAGGTCGGATCGGGCGACGGCGGGCGGCGCGGTCGACGGTGCATCGCCGCCCAGCCGGAGCACGGAGCTGAAGCTCCTTCGCTACGGCAGCGGGTGACGCCGCTGGAGCGCAGCCGCCCCCGGCTGCGCCTCGCCGTACGGGGCTGCCCTGGCGACGCGGGCGGCGCGGTCGACGGTGCATCGCGGCCCGACCGGAGCACGGAGCTACAGCTATGTTGGAGGTGAGAGGTTGGAGGTCGGAGGTCGGATCGGGCGACGGCGGGCGCGCGGTCGACGGTGCATCGCCGCCCGGCCGGAGCACGGAGCTGCAGCTCCTTCGCTACGGCAGCCCAACGCACGAAGGGCTCCCCGCATCCCTGCGAGGAGCCCTCCGTGGCGTTGACCGTTGCTCACGCGCCCGTACAGACGCGCGGGGTGGTCAGGTTACTTCGCGCGCCGGACGACGATGCCGCCGCCGACGAGGACGAAGCTGCCGAGAGCGAGCGCGACCAGCGTCCACAGCGGGAAGCCGGCGTTGCTGCTCTGGCCCAGGTAGCCGCCCGTACCGGTGTTCGGCGCCGTAACGCCGGTCACCGGGGTAGCCGTGGGTGCCGGAGCCCCTGCCGCCGCGGTCGCCGTGGCGAGCGACGGCTGGCAGGCCACGAGGATCGAGGACTGCGCCGTGCCGATCAAGCCACCCAGCGTTGAGGCCGAAACGGTGACGACCACGCCGGACGTGTTACCGGACAGCGGCGTGATGACGCTGCTGGCGGTGCCGCCGGTGGTCGTCGTGTTAATCGGGTTCGCCGTGCCGAGAGCAACGACGCTGAAGTTCACCGGGGTGCCGTCGACGACGTTGTTGCCCGCGGAGTCCGTGACTTTCGCGGTCACGGTCGACGTCGTCTTGCCGTCGCACGGGATCGCCGCCGGCGACGCCGTCAGGGCGATGTTCGCCGGGACGCCGGTGACGGTGACGTTCTGCGAGACGGAGAAGCCCGCCGGGGCCGCCATCGTCGTGTCCTCAGGCCCCGTCGGGGCCGCGCTGACCGCGATCGGGCCGCCACTAGAGTTGCCGCAGTACGAGTCGACGGCGGCAATCGTCTTGCCATCCGACTGCACCTGCGTCGTCAACTGCTGCGACGTTGTCGTCAGGCTACCGGCGGTGTTGCCAATGGCAACGGTTGCCGCGCTGGCCGTCTTGAAGGTCGGGGCGTAGCCGACCAGGGCGTTGCCGGCGATGTCGGTGTACGTCATCGTCGCCGCGCCGTTGACAGGCGACGACTGCGAGGCCGCGACCGCGCAGGATACAGCGCCCGCTTGGACGGTGGCCTTGCTCACCGTGAGGGCGACGTTGTGGACGGCGCCGACGCTCTTCAGGGCGATCGAGTTGACCGAGATGGCGTCCTGGGTCGCGGTGACGACATTGCCGGACACGAATGAGCCGATGCCGGTCACCTGCCACACGGCGACCGGGCTAGCGCCCGACGGAACCTGCGTCGCCACGTTGTCACACGCCGGGGTGCAGACGAGGCCGTTGCCGTTCAGCGTCATGGGTGAAACAGAACCGTTCGTCTGCACGACGATGTAGGTGGCCCCCACATTCCCGGTGTCCATGTTAATCTGCCCGCCGCTGGCAGTCTGGATCGCCGTGAGGCTCGTCAGGAAGGGTTGTACACTGGTGGCGGTCCACGGCGTCGCCAACGGCGCCGGCGGGGTGGCTCCGTTGTTGACGCCGTTCGCGAACGCAACATTCGCGTTCGCGACCCACACGGTGGCGGGAGCGGCGGAGGCCTGCGGGGCCGCCAGGCTCCCGAATCCGACGATGGCCAGCGCGAGCGCTGCCACCGCCAATACGATCTTCTTCAACTGTGTTTCCTCCTGATTGGGTGGCGCCGGGCTCTCCTCAAGCTCCAGCGCGTTCGGCCGAATGTGTCCCTCATGGTCTTGTGTGCTTCTTGCCGCGCGGCGGACGGCTCCTGCCCGGTGTCCGCGTCGTCCTCGGCCGAGTGATCACGACGCGGGCGGGCGGACGAGGTCAGTCTCCGCAGCTTGGCCTCCTGCCCTCCTTTCTTCCGTCATCGCTGGCGGGGGGTCCACCGCTTCCGTGCGGGGTCGTACACAGCACAGAACCCCTCGAAGGGGGGCTCCACGCTGTAGAACGCCCGGGACGCTGGAAAGGTTAACCGGGGGTTGGGCGGTTTTACATCAGGGAACACCCGCGGTTGGAGGGCGGAGAGAGGAGGCCGGAGGTGGGAGGAGAGGCGTATGATGTGAGGAGGATGAGGCCGGGCGCGATGTTAGATGTTGGATGTTAGATGTTGGAAGGCGGCGTGTTATGTCGAGTTTCTGGCGGGTAGCGGCCTGGTCGGGGCGCGCGCGGTGGGGGGTGGTGCTCGCTGGGGCCGTGGCGCTGGCCGCCGCCGGGGGCTTCTTCGCGTACGGCCACCGGGGCGGCGGCGGGCCGCCGCGCGCCGTCATCATCGACCAGCTCGCCTCGACCGACCCCAACCCGGCATTCGTGCGCGAGGCGACCCACCTGCTGGAGGGCGCGGGCTACCGCGTCGACTACGTGCCGGCCAAGGACGTGACCGTCGACTTCTATCGCGACCTGCCGCTTCACGGCTACCGCTTCCTGCTCTTGCGCAGCCACTCGTACGGCAACCGCGGCTTTCGCGACCCGGTGACGGGCGCCCTGCGCGCCCTCCGGCAGGTTGGCCTGTTCACCACAGAGCCCTACACGACGACGGCGCACGTCGAGCTGCAGGCCCGGAGCGTGGTCGATGTCGGCCTCTACAACGGTGCGCCGGGCCCGACGTTCGGCATCGCGCCGGGCTTCGTCACGGCGGACATGCGCGGGCGGTTCGACGGGGCGACGCTCTTGCTGATGGGCTGCGACGGCCTCAGCACGCCCACGCTGGCGAGCGCGTTCCAGGCGCGCGGCGTGCGCCGGTTCATCGGCTGGGACAGCGACGTCACGGCGCAGCACACGGACGCGGCGACGATGGCGTTGCTGCGGGCGCTCCTCGTCGAGCATCAGAGCGCCGTGGCGGCGGTCGCGAAGGTGGCGGCGAGCGCGGGGCCGGACCCGGTGTACGGCGGGCGGCTGCGGCTGTTCCCGTAGGCGGGGCGGGGGCAACCACAGATGACACAGATGGGCGGGGGGATGTTGGATGTTGGATGTTGGGGGTTAGAGGCCGCGTTTCGGCGGATGGTCTGGCGATCCCCGGCGCGCACTCGTAGCGCGGGCTTTTCAGCCCGCGCGAACCGCACGGGCAACGCCACGCCGTAGGGGGATACGCAGGACGTCTCGCGTACGCGGGGGAGCAGGTGGCTCACGGAGAGATGAAGAAGCGGCGCCCCGAAAGGGCGCCGCTTCTGTCGTACGCGATACGTGAACTCGTAGCGGGCTTCCCGATGCGGGCCGTACGGTAGCCCGCATCGCTATCGCACGCGTTTCAGCGCACGGCGGGTGCCGGCGAGGGCCACGGCCGCCGCGGCGAGCGCGAGCGCGGGCCACCACGTCAGGCTGCCGGGGCCGCTCGCACCGAGCGGGCCGCTGCCCGTGTTCGGTGCGGTGATGCCGACCGGGGCCGTGCCCGCGGCACCCGGCGCGCCGCCTGGTGCGGCACCGCCGGGTGCTGCGCCTCCGGGCGTTGTGGCGCCGTTACAGGCCACCAGGATGGACTGCATCAGGTTGAGCTGCGGGAAGCCACCTACGAATGGCGTAACAGTCACGGTGACGCCCGACGTGACGCCGGACAGCGGCGTAATCGTCGTCGTGGCGATGCCCTTGTCATTCGTCGTGGTGTCGATCGGGTTGGCGGTGCCGAGGATAGGCGAGTAGAAGTTCACGGCGGTGCCGCTCAGCGCCGGGGTGCCATCGGCATCCGTCACCGCGGCCGAGACGGTGGACGTCGTCGTGCCATCGCAGGGGATGCTCGCCGGGGCTGCGGACAGCGTCATCGACACGGGTGCCGGACTGACGTTGAAGCTGGTCTCGCTGAACCCGCCCGTGGCTCCGAAGTCGGCCGTGATGCCGCCGGGAATCATCTGCGTAAGCGTCGCCCTCACCGTGACCTTGCCAGCCACCGCCGTCGATGGCGCGCAGAGGATGTTGGGGGCGCCGTACCCGAAGCCGCCGAGGTTCAGGGTGGGCGTGTACGGCTGCGCGAGGATCCCCTGCTTGTCGAAGTTCGTGGGCGTCACGCCGTCGGTGGCGAAGTTCTGCCCATCCACCGGGACACCGTTGTTATCGACGGTCCAGTCCACCCAGGCGCCGGCGATGGACGTCCCGTTGATATCGAGCGCGCGCGCGACGATCACGGTTTTCTCCGCCTGGGCGAGCGCCTTGGTAACGAAGGACACGCTGGCGGAGAAGGGACAGGCCGTGGACACCGACTCGTACGGCGGCACCGCAGGATTGGTCGGGGCGATGCAGTCCGGAAAGATGCAGCCCGGGCCAGCGGGCGGCGGCCGATTCGTGAGCGTGCCGGTCACCGGCACGCCGGCCTGGATCGCCTTCTCCAGCGTGAAGAACTGCACGGTGCGTGGCTCGCCGACGACTGTGAACGGCAGCGGCTCGATGATGCCGAACTGCTCCACGGTGATCGTCTGGGGGCCCAGCGTTGGGCACGTCACGAGCGTGCACTGGATGTAGGCGACGACCACGTGGTCCGGGGCGAAGGTGGGGTTCGGGTTCGTCACATTGGGGCCGCCGCAGTCCGAGTCCGGGTACGTCCCGAGGCCGTCACAGCGGTACGTCTGCGTCCCCGACTCGAGGAACCGGCCGGCGGTGGTGTTGAATGTAACGGCGCCCACGCCACGCACGAACGCAAGAATCGCGAAGGTGCTCAGGCTGGCGCCGCCGCCGTCGGCCTGGTGCACCTGGCCGCCGCTAAAGGTCGCGAGGTTGGTGAAGTCGGTCGGGCTGATCACGGTGTTGGTCGGGAGGTGCTTGCCCTGATTGTTCGCGACCGCGAGCAGCGCCGCATCGCCTCCAGTGCTCGAGTAGTCCAAGCCACCCAACGGGAAGATGGTGCAGCCCGCAGACGTGAAGGTGCTGCTCTTTGTCAACGCCGTGCAGATGCCCGAATTGATCAGCATCAGCTCCTGCGGGTCCGCGTGCGCGGCCTTGGGCGGTGACGACGGGATGCCGAAGACGACGGCCATGGCCAGCAGCGCGAGGGCTCCTGTCATGCGGACGATGATGTGCTTCACTGCTCCTCCTTGCTCGTGCGGCGCTCGATCGGCCGTCGCGTCATGGTCGCTGTGTCGTCAGGCGCGATGCTCGCGGCGCCACCAGGCGTAGGCCGCGCCACTGCCGGCCAGCAGCATCGCCGCGGCGATGACCAGGGCGGTGAACGGCGCCGAGTTCGAGCCGACGGCGCCCTCGCCCGTGTTCGGCGGGCGGATCAGGCCGGCCCCGGCGCCACCGCCG
>JAKAMA010000190.1 GCA_021813085.1 Chloroflexota bacterium
TGCCGGGACCGCTGGTCGACAACTACACCTTCCTGAGCGCGCCGTCCTTCTTCGACTACGATGCCATCGTGATCGACCCGGCCGCGCTCTCGCGCCTCATCGAAGACGTGATCTCCGGGTCCGTCGAGGCGGAGACGTACGGCGGTCGGCGCGTACGCAATGTGACAGAATCACCGGCCGATCTCTCGCTCGCGTCGGTGCTCTTGCGGCGGCGGGCCGAGACGGAGGCGCTTCTCGGCCACGGCGGCGCCGTCATCTGCTTCGCCACGCCGGCGACGACCCACGGCCGCATCGACGGCCAGACGGCCCGTACGGGGTGCGCGGCGCTCGACGATTACTACTGGCTGCCCGACGACCTGATCCGCTTCGTCACCACGCACATGACGCCCGCCGATGGCACGCGCGTGCGGATCACCGACTATGAGCATCCGCTCGCCGCGTTCATCGAGGGCCAACTGGCCGACGTCACCTATCGCGCCTGCTTCGACGGCGATGCCGCACCGGACGCGCAGGCCCGGGTCTTCGCCGAGAGCGCGGGCGGCAAGCCCGTCGCGATCGAGCCGCTGGCGCGCTCCGGGCGCGTCATCTTCCTGCCGGCGATCCGTGAGCCGGGAGGAGACCTTCGTTACGCGATGTCCGACGCGCTGCAGGCCGGCATCCGTCGCGTGCTCGGGGTCATGGCCGAAGGGCGCGCGCCCGGATGGATCGAGCGCCGGTCGCTGCCCGGGCTCGACGAACGGCAGCGGGCGCTCGATGCGGCGCGCACGGCGCACGACGACGCGCAGGCGACCCTGGCGAGAGCCGAGCAATCATACGATGAGCTGGCGCGCTTCCGCCGGCTGCTCTGGCAGGAGGGCGCGCTTGGGCTCGCCGCCGTCGTCGTCGACGCGCTCCGGCTGCTCGGATTCGACGTGTACGCCGGTCAGCGCGGGGACATCGAGCTGCGCACCGAGGCTGGCGCTGTGTTCGTCGAGATCGATGCGGGCGAGGGAGCCGTGGGGATGGCGGCGCACCACCGCCTGCGTCAGCGGACCGAGCGCGCGATCGAGCAGCGCGGCGAGGCACCGCGCGGGCTGCTCATCGTCAATGGCTATCGCCTCGAGCCACCAGACGAGCGCGCGCAGCAGGTTGCGGACGCGGTCCGGCTGGCAGCCGAGGCGATGGGCTACTGCATCGCCACGACAGCGTCGCTGTTCGACGCCGTCGCCGCGGAACTCGCAGGTGAGCACCGTGCCGTCGAGGTCTATCGCGAGCGGCTGGCCACGACGGACGGCCTGCTGACGGCCGAGCGCGCGCCGCGCGCCGCGGTCGATCCGGATCGGCCACCACAGTGAGCTGGGCGGTAATCTGCCTGCTCGTGGTCGCGACCGTCGTCGCGCGTCCGGCGTCCGCACAGGTCTCGCCGCCCGCCGCGGATCTCTGCGCACCCGGGCGGCCCGTCCCGGCCCGAGCCGTCCACCTCGCGCTCGGCGACCCGAAGCTGATCATCGCCGTCGCCCAGGCGACCGGCCCCAGGGACCTGCAGAACGGCACGCCCGTGCGCATCCTCAGTGTGGTCAAGGGCACGTTCCCGGCGCACACGGCGATCGCCGACCGCCAGCCGCCGGTGACGTGCATCTCCGACGGCGTCTGGGACGGGCGCCAGCCTGTGGTCGGCGTATTCCTTGTTGACGGCGAGAGGCTCATCACGCTGGAAGCGTGGCCCGTGGTGGACGGGCGGGCGCAGGTGAGCGGGCAGGCGCTCACCATCGACGAGCTGCTCGCGCTGGGGCGCGCCTATGTGGAGCCAACGCCGACCCCGCTGCCACCAGGTGTCGCGCCGCCGCCAGCGATGATCCCGGCGGACACCGGGGGGGCCGCCGGCCTGCCCACGACAGGGAAGCCGCCCGACGGCGGCTCCTGGCCTCCGGGCTGGCTCGCCGCCGCGGTCGTCACAGCGCTGATAGGCGCGGGCGCACTCGGCGCCGCCCGGCGCCGGTGATCGCGCGCCGCGGACCGCCCGTCATATTGGCACCCCTACCGCCGCAACCGTTATGATCGGCGTGCGCCAGCAGCCGGGCGCCGGAGGGCGCCAGCGCGGGGGGAGGGTGCCATGACGGTCCGCGGGTACGTGCTCATCGAAGCAGAGGTCGGCAAGGCGAAGGCCGTCGGCGAGACGGTGCAGCAGATGACGCACCACGACGCGCGCGTCGTCGCCGTCGACACGGTGACAGGCCCGTTCGACGTGATCGTCCGGCTCGAGGCGGACGACCTCGACAAGCTGGGCAATGCCATCACCGACGGCATCCAGCGGGTCGAGGGCGTGCAGCGCACGACGACGTGCCTGGCGGTGAAGCTCGGGTAGCGGCGGCTTCGCCGCACAGCAACCAGCACAGAACAACGAGCAACGGCCCGCGGCTAACCGCCGCCCGGCTCGAGCTGGAAGCTCTGCCCCTGGTTGTTGACGTACTGGAGCAGGCGGTGGTCGGGCGTGGTGGCGAACCATGCCTTCTGACGGCTGCGCTCTGACGCGACCTCGACGTACCAGGCGTCGAAGGTGCCGGCGGGCACCGTGACCTTCTCCTGATCCTGCACGATCAGCGTCACGAGATGCGTGTCGCGCCGCCCGGCGGTGACGGTCTCGTACGTGACGGTCGCGCCCTTCTGGAACGCGATCGTGCGCCAGATGAAGAGCGACTCGTCATTGTCGTAGGCGTGGTCCGGCACGCACAGCGGATTGCTGCGCTGACTGTCGGGTGTCGCCTCGTCCGGCGGCTTGAAGTTCGACTGTTTGATGCGCGCGACCTTGCCGGACGCGCACTGCTTCGTGTCCACGGCCCCGTACGCCACTTCGAGCAGCGTGCGGGTGCTCTTGCCCGTGATCGTGCGCGTCGCGCTCACGGGCTTGAGCGTCGTTGCATTGGCCGTCACCGCGGAGATGTCGCTCGTGCCGTTGTCTCCCACACTCTTCTGCGTCAGCACGACGTCGGCGCCGGACTGCGTGATGCTCAGCGTCGTCGTGCCCTGCGGCTTGCCGTCCTGCTTGAGCTGATAGGTGTACGACTCCGGCGCCTTCCAGGGGATGCCGGTGACGATGTCCTGACACTCCTTGCAGGTGGACGTCGTTGACGTGCATCCCGCGGCGAGCGCGAGCGATGCGGCGATCAGCAGGACCAGCGCGGCCGCCGCCGCGGCGCGACGCCTCATGCGAGCGCTGCCGCCGCGTGCCGCACGCGCGCGAGCGCCTCATCGACGTCCGCGCGCCCGATGCCGTAGTGCGTCACCATGCGCAGGGTGCGCTCGCCATAGACCGATGCAAGGACGCCGCTCTCCTTCAGTCCGCGCGCGAAGTCCAGCCAGTCGCCGCGCACGCGGAAGATGACGATGTTCGTCTCCACGCTCGCGGGGTCGAGGTCGATCATCGGCAGTTCTGCCAGGCCGCGGGCGAGCGCCTGCGCGTTGTCGTGATCGTCGGCCAGGCGGTCGACCATATGGTCGAGCGCGTAGACGCCGGCCGCCGCGATGATGCCGGCCTGGCGCATGCCGCCGCCGAGCATCTTGCGCATCTTCCGCGCCCGCGCGATGAACGCCGCCGGGCCACAGAGCACAGAGCCCACCGGCGCGCCGAGGCCCTTCGAAAGGCAGAAGCCGATGCTGTCCGCGCTCGCCGCCAGATCCGCGACCGGCATGCCAGCCGCGACGGCGGCGTTGAAGATGCGCGCGCCGTCGATGTGGACGCGGACGCCGTGCGCGTGGGCGAGCGCCGCCAGATCCTCGACGTGCTCCACCGGGATGACGGCGCCGCCGCAGCGGTTCTGCGTGTTCTCCAGGCAGAGCAGCGCGGTGCGCGGGAAGTGCACGTTCTGGCCCCGGACGAGCGCAGCCACCTCATCGATGTCGAACCGCCCGCGCGCGTCGTTTGTCGCCGCGCGCAACTGCACGCCCGCGACGGCCGCGGCGCCGGCGACCTCGTAGTGGAGGATGTGCGCCTCGCTGCCGGCGATCGCCTCATCGCCGCGGTCGCAGTGGCTCATGATGGCGACGAGGTTGGACATCGTGCCGCTGGCGACGAAGACGGCGGCCTCCTTGCCGGTGCGCTCGGCGGCCATCGCCTCGAGCCGCAGTACGGACGGGTCTTCGCCGAAGACGTCGTCGCCGACGGGCGCCTCGGCGATGGCGCGCCGCATCGCATCGGATGGCAGCGTCACGGTGTCCGAGCGAAGGTCGATGATGCGCGGGTCAGCCACGCGGCGCCTCCCACAGCGTCTGGAAGCCCTCGCTGCCGCGGACCGCGGCGACCTCGACGAGCCGCTCCTCGGCGAGGATCTCGCAGAAGGCGGCGTCGCACTGGGCGGCCGTGCCGGACCAGCCGAGCGCGACCAGCCGCCGCGCCAGGTGATCCCAGATGCCGGAGTCGCGCAGCGAGCGGCAGTGGCGCGGCCAGTGGAAGGTCAGGATGCGCTCCGGCACGCGAAAGCGCGGACGCAGGACCTTCAGGCTGCGGAAACGCTCTTCCGCCGACGACGCCTGCGGCACGACCTTGATCATGGGCCCTTCGTCCGCGCTCGTGCGGGCATCGACCAGCAGGCGGCGGTTGGTGATCGAGAAGCGGACGACGAGCACATCCGCGGCGTCGATGACGCGCCGCACCTCGTCGAGATCGATGCCGAAGTCGGTCGCCACGCTGCCGCCTCGCCCCGCCCATTCTAGGTTCGATCCGAGGGTCGGACAAGGCAGTGCGGGAGGCGTGGCGCAGTGGCTCAGTGGCTCAGTCGGTCGGCGGGTTGGTTAGGCCCGGCAGCCTTGACGGGTTGCCTCCTGCGGTGCGAAGCTCCGGCGTGATGTTTGCGGTTGGCGCCGAGGCATACGACCGTTACATGGGCCGCTACTCGCGGGATCTGGCGCGTGGTCTGATCGCGTTCGCGGCGATCGAGCCGGGGATGCGCGCGCTCGACATCGGCTGCGGCCCGGGCGGGCTGACGGCGGTGCTCGCCGAACGGCTGGGGCCCGCGAGCGTGGCGGCGGCGGACCCGTCCGAGCAGTTGCTGGCGGCCTGCGCCGAACGGCTTCCGGGCGTCGACGCGCGGGCCGCGCCCGCGGAGTGCCTGCCGTGGCCGGGCGCGACGTTCGACGCCGTCGTCTCGCAGCTGGTCCTGAACTTCCTCCCGGACGCGGGTGCCGGCGTACGGGAGATGCGCCGAGTGACAAAGCCGGGCGGGGTGATCGCGGCTTGCACCTGGGACTACGCGGAAGGCATGCAGATGCTGCGCGTTTTCTGGGACGCCGCGCTGGAGCTCGACCCGACGGCGCCCGATGAGGGCCGGACGATGCGGTACTGCAGCGGGACGGAGCTGCGGGATCTCTGGACACGACATGGGTTCGCAGAGGTGGTAACGGAGCCGATCGAGGTGGAGGTGACGTATGCGGGATTCGATGACTGGTGGGGGCCGTTTGCCGGCGGCGTGGGGCCGGGCGGTGCGCACTATACGTCGCTGGCGCGGGCGC
>JAKAMA010000191.1 GCA_021813085.1 Chloroflexota bacterium
CGTTCGTCTTCGTCGCGCTGACGATTGCCGCCATGGCGCCGAGGTGCTTCGCCTTCTCGACGATCTCGCCCGCCCGCTGGCGCTGCCGGGGGCCGAGGAGGTCGGACCCGGAGCCGAGCGCCACGCCGGAGGCGCGGGCCAGCGCGAGGCTGTCGCCGACCGCGCCCCGCACAAGGTCGAGCTTCGCCCGCGCGAAGTCCGGCAGCGTGGCGAAGCGCGCGAGGATCTCGATGATAGCGAGCGTCGGCACGAGGTAGGCGCCCTCCGACGCCAGCCGCCGCGCCGTCGGCTCGTCGAGCATGCTGCCATGCTCGACGGAACGCACGCCAGCATCGAGCGCGCGCCGGACGGCGCCCGCGGTGTGGCAGTGGGCGAGCACGTAGGTGCCGGCCGACGCCGCCTCCTCAACAGCGGCGCGCATCTCTTCGACGGTGAACTGCAGGCTCTCAATCGGGTCGGTCGGCGACATGACGCCGCCCGAAGCCATCAGCTTGACTTGGGTGGCGCCGCGGCGGAGCTGGAGGCGCGCGGCACGGCGGACGGCGTCCGCGCCGTCGCAGATCTCCTCGTGCGCGACGAGGCCGGGGATCGACCGCCGGAGGGTGTCGTCCCAGCGGGGGCGGTGGTCGCCGTGGCCGCCGGTCTGCGTGAGGAACGAGCCCGATGGCAGGATGCGCGGGCCGGAGATCTCCCCCGACGCGACCGCAAGCGCGTAGGCCGGGTCGAGGCCGCCGGCGTCGCGGACGGTCGTGAACCCCTCATCGAGCGCACTGCGGATGTTTTCGACAACCTTGAGCACGTAGCTGACGTAGCTGTCGGGCTCGGCATGCTCGGCATCGTCCGTGAGGCCGAAGTGCACGTGGGCATCGGTGAGGCCCGGCATCAGCGTCATGCCGCGGCAGTCGATGGCGCGGGCGCCGTCCTCGGCGCGGAAGGAGCCGCTCGGCCCGATGGCGGCGATCTCGGCCTCGTCGATGCGCACGCTCATGCGGGGCTGCGGGTCGCGGCCGGTGCCGTCGATCAGCGTCAGGTCCTCCAGCAGCAGTCCGGGCATCGGTACGGTCTCCTTCGGTCAGGCGGGGTGGGTGGATGACGGCGGCGCCGGCAGTACGCGCGGGCCGGCGAAGGAGCTGGACTGGGGCGGTGTCGGGATGATGCCGGTCGGGCCGATGACGAGGCGGAAGCTGTTGGCGGAGAGATCGCTGAAGGCGAGTGTCTTCTGCCAGAGCAGCGCGCCCGAGGCCGTGGTGACGTGGATGGTCTGCGGGTACTGGCCGCGCTTCGCGCCCACCGTCCGCTCCTCGCGCGGTTGCAGGTGAAGGACGTCGCCGTCGTCGAAGCGCACGGTCACGGCCTGCCCCGCCTCGTTGCGCACGACGAGCCCCCGCTCCTTGCCGCCGCCGCCGAACGCGACGATGCCGATGATCACCGCGAGTGTCGCGACGAACATGGCGAAGAGGCCCAGCCAGAGCACCCAGCCCTTACGCACGCGCGAGCGCCGCCAACCGGCCCTCGTCCAGCTCGACGCCGAGGCCGGGCTTGTCGGGCACGCGCAGATAGCCATCGGCGTCGATGCGGAACGGCTCCGTGAGCATGAAGTCGCGGTACTCGGGCAGCCAGTTCGGCGGGTCGTAGGGGAACTCGATGAACGGGCAGTTCGAGGCGGAAGCCGCCACCTGCAAGTTCGCCGCGAGGCCGAGCCCGTTGGTCCAGGTGTGGGGCGCGAAGAGCAGGCCCGCGGCCTCGGCCATGCCGGCGACCTTCTTCGCGACCGTGACGCCGCCCGCGAAGGTGCAGTCCGGCTGGTAGACGTCGAGGCTGCCCTTGTCGAAGTACACCTGGAACTCGTGCAGGCCGGCGTTCAGCTCGCCGCCGGCGACGCGCACGGTGGTGTGCCGGCGCACCTCGGCGAGGCCGTCGTAGTCGTAGGCGTAGAGCGGCTCCTCGATCCAGAAGACGTCGTAGCGCTCGAGTTCGCGGAGCACGGCGCGCGCCGTCTTGCGGTCCCAGCGCCCGACGGCGCGGTCGCCGGGCAGGTACCAGCCCCAGTTGGCGTCGACCATGATCGTCATGGTGTCGCCGACGGCTTTGCGGACGGCATCGAGCGTCTTGAGGTCGACGCGCCAGTCGGGGTCGTGGAAGCGCAGCTTGACGGCCTTGAAGCCCTCGCCGCGGATGCGCAGGACGTCCTCGACCCGCTGCTCCAGCGGGTGGATCTCGCCGGTCGAGCAGTAGGCGAGCAGCCGGTCGCTCTTGCCGCCGAGCAGCTTCGCGAGCGGCACGCCGGCCTTCTTCGCGGCGATGTCCCAGAGCGCGACCTCGATCGGCCAGGGGCGCCCCATGAAGTGGGCGATGCCGCGCAGCAGGTGCCAGTGCTCCTCGATGGCGAGCGGGTCCTTGCCGACGAACAGCCCGGCGACGGTGTTCAGGCGCGTCAGCACGCCGCCGGCGCCGATGCCCGTGATGCCCTCGTCGGTGTGGACCTCGACGACCGTCACGTCCTGCTCGCGCTCGGGGAACGGGCGCCACGTCGGGTGAAAGGGCTGGCCCTCCGGCCTGAACACGAACCGCCGGGTGCGGACGTCGGTGATCTTCACTGCGCGCCTCCCATCCTGCCGGTCGAGCTTACCGCGCCGCCGGTACGTGCGACAGGCGCCGGGCCCACGCCGACGCTCGCGGCCGACGGCCCGGCGGCCGATACCTAAGGAGTGAGGGCACCGCGATGAGCGAAGCAGCCCGGGAGCCGGGCATCGGCCTGGAAGACACGGTCGACGCACTGCTGCAGACGATGGTGGTCTGGGATGAGAAGAACTACCACCACTGCCTGCGCACGGCGGCGTTCGCGGCGCAGATCGCCGGCGCGCTCGGGATCGCGGGCGAGGCGGCGGAGCAGGTCCGCGTCGGCGCGCTGCTGCACGACATCGGCATGATCAGCGTCGAACTGGCGGTGCTGCGCAAGCCGGGGCGACTGGACGCGGACGAGACCGAGCGTGTGCGGCAGCACCCGGAGATGGGCGCGGCGATCCTGGCGCGCGTGCTGCCGCCGGCGGTCGTGGCGTGCGCGGCGGCGCACCACGAGCAGCCCGACGGCCACGGCTACCCGCTGGGCCTGACGGAAGCGCAGATCCCTCTCGAGGCGATGATCTGCCGGGTTGCAGACGTGCTGGACGCGCTGACGACGGACCAGCCGTACCGGCCGGCGCTGACGCTCGACGCGTCGCTCGCCGAGCTGCGGGCGGGGGCCGGCACGCGCTACGGCGCGGCGGTCGTGGCGGCGCTGCTCTCGGCCATCGAACGCGACGGGCTGCGGGAGGCGGCCTGAGACGTGGCGTCAAGGAGCGGGAGCGGGCCGCCAGATCGCAAGCAATGTTAGGGCGCGTTTAACAGGCGTTTAATAGGCGCCGTCTATGATGCGGCTGTAGAGCTTCACCTGATGTGCGATTTGACCTCCCGCGCACCGGGGACGAACCAGAGGGTCGGGGAGCTCACAACCAACCAGGGCAAGCATTAGCTCCCCGGCCCGAACCGAAAACCGCGAGTACGCCACCCTCGCGGTTTTTCGTTGCCCCGGCGCCCTGCCAGGCGGGCCATACGGCTAGAATCCGTGTATGCCCTTCGCGCCGGTCAACGGCATCGACCTGTACTACGAGTCGCACGGCTCGGGCCCGGCGGTGGCCTTCGCGCACGGCGCGGGCGGCAACCATCTGAGCTGGTGGCAGCAGGTCCCCGCCTTCTCAACGCGCTATCGCTGCATCACCTTCGACCATCGCGCCTTCGGGCAGTCGCGGGACGGCGACGGTGAGGCGCGCCGCGGGCGGACGGCGTTCCACGACGACCTGCGGGCGCTACTCGACCACCTGGGCATCGAACACGCGGCGGTCGTCGCGCAGTCGATGGGCGGGCGGACGGCGGTCGGGTTCGCGCTGCGCAACCCGGGCCGCTGCCGGGCGATGGTGCTGGCCGGCACGACGGGCGGCGCCATCGACGACGGGGTGCGGGCGCTGCAGGACGCGCACCGCGCGAGCCCGCTCGGGCGGCAGCCGCTGATGCGGCGGGCGGTGTCTCCGGGGCTCAAGGAGCGGGCGCCGCATCTTGACTTCCTGTACCGGTCGATCGCACGTCTGAACCCGTCGCGGCCGAAGGACTTCCTGGCGCCGCTGCCGGGCTATCGCGGCAGCTCGGCGGAGCGGCTGGCGGCGGCAGGCTTCCCGCTGCTGTTTCTCGTCGGCGAACACGACGCGATCACGCCGCCGGCGATCATCGAGCGCTGTCACCTTGCCGTGCCGGGCTCGCGGTACCAGGTGATCGCAGACAGCGGGCACTCGGCGTACTTCGAGCGGGCGGAGGCGTTCAACGCGGCGGTGCTGGCGTTCCTGGCGGAGTGGACGTAGGCGGACTGCCGGCCGAGGGCGCAGCAAGCGGCGCCGCTACCGCGGGGTCGGGCGCGACCCACGCCGGCGGAGCGCGGTGCGGGGCGTGCGGACCTCGCGCATGACGGGCTAGGCGACGCCGAGCAGCTCGACGTCGAAGATCAGCTCCGCATGCGGGGGGATGGCGGGCGGGGCGCCGCGCGCGCCGTAGCCGAGGTCTGCGGGGATGATGAGCTGGCGCTTGCCGCCGACCTTCATCGTCAGCACGCCCTCGTCCCAGCCCTTGATGACCTGGCCGACGCCGATGTTGAACTCGAACGGCTGCTTGCGGTCGACGGAGCTGTCGAACTTCTTGCCGTTGGTCAGGCGGCCGGTGTAGTGGACGCGGACGCGCTGGCCCTTCGCGGGCGAGGCGCCGGAACCAACGACCTCGTCGACGTACTTGAGTCCGCTGGGGGTCGTGACGGTCTCGGCCATATCGATGCTCCTGTCTGGGTATCCAAGGGCGCGGCAAGCGGCGCCCCTACCGGCTCGCGCGGTGTCCGGCCGGGCTACTGCACGGCGAGCAGCTCGACGTCGAAGATCAGCGTGGCGTTCGGCGGGATGGTCGGTGGGAAGCCGCGGGCGCCGTATCCCAGCGCGGCGGGGATGATCAGCCGGCGCTTGCCGCCGACCTTCATCGTCGAGAGCCCCTCCGTCCAGCCGGGGATCACCTGGCTGAGGCCGAAGGTCGCGGGCTGGCCGCGGTCGACCGAGCTGTCGAACTTCGTCCCGTCGGTGAGCCAGCCGGTGTAGTTGACAGTGACCGTCGAGGTCGCGGTGGGCTGCGCGCCCGTGCCGACGACCTCGTCGATGTACTTGAGGCCGCTCGCGGTGGTAACGATGGTGCCGTGCACCGCGGGGATGCCGGGCGCATTGCCGTCGCTGTTCACGGGCAGCGTCTTCTGGGTCGGCGCCGGCACGCCGGATGAGCCGCCGCAGGCCGCGATGAGGGCGGCGGCGGCGAGCATGCCGAGCGAGAGTAGCTTCATCGATGCGTTCCTCCTGTTGTCGGGGCATTGTCGTGCGTCGGGCGGGCGGGCGCAACACGCG
>JAKAMA010000192.1 GCA_021813085.1 Chloroflexota bacterium
ACGCGGTGACCCATCCGCTGGCCGTCCGCGGGCAAGCCGCCAGGTGGAAGCGATCAGGTTGGCCGAGGACCGCCCTGAAGGCAGAGGTCGGAGGTCAGAGGTGGGAGGTAGGGGCACAAGGCCTTGTGCCCCTACGCGGTGACGCGCACGCGGGCATGACGGGTCAGGGGCAGAACCCCTCCCAGTCGACCCGGCACGAGTTCTTCGAGATGAACGCGACCAGGTTGCTCTGCTTGTAGTCCTTGTAGCTGAACTGCTCCCAGCGCGTCCACGACGACATGCCGATCGTCCCTTCGACGAGGTCGGGGTCGTGCGCCATCACCACGCGGTTCTTGTTGACGTCGATGCGGCTGTTGACGACGCTCTTGATCTCCTTGACCACGTCCATGCACGCGGTGTCGCCGCTCTTGCAGTTCCAGCCGACGAAGACCCCGGCGTGCTCCAGGATGTGCGGGATGGCGTCGCGCGGGATCACCACGTCGTCCGGGTAGACGTTCGGGTCCGGCGGGATGTGCGGCAGGATCAACCCGTTGCCCAGGTCGACGTTGTTCTGCGTGTTGTAGTGCGGCCCGGACGACGGCGGGTTGCTGTCCCGGCAGCTCGTCGTCACCGTCGGCGTCGTGGCGGGAGCTGTAGCCGCCGCCGTCGTGCCCGCCGCCGGCGTCTGCACCGGCTGCGGGGTGCTGTTCGCGGCCGGCGTGCCGGCGGCCGAGGTGGCCCCGGGCTGCCCGTTCGGCGCGCCCGACCAGACGACGCCCGGGCAGAACGGGATCGGCGTCCGCTGGCTCGCCGCCGAGTACGAATACGGCAGGTGGTCGCGCCCCTGGTCCGGCGCGAACGTGCCTGGGATGCTGGAGCTCGTGTCCGCCGCGGCGGCCGCCGGGCCGGACAGCGACGACCCACTGCCAGATGACACGATCAGGTAGGCGATGAGCGCGACGACCACCACGACGCCGCCGCCGATGCCTATGGGCAGCCACGGAACGCCACGCCCACCTGCCCGTACCGGCGTCTTGCGCGAGATCGCGGCGCTCCTCCCGCGCTTCTGTGACTTGCGGTCCACCCTGCGTTGGTCTCGGCTCATGCTGTCCCCGGGCTCCCTGTCCCCTGCGTCGCGCTTCGCCCCGGCGGCTCCAGCGCCCCTGCGGCCAATCGGCCTATAGCGTACAGGCTGGCCCGAAGCCGCGACAACTGCCGGTTGGCCCGCCCCTGCCCGCCCCCGCCTCCATCTTCTATCTTCCAGCTTCCAGTGTCCGCCGCGTGCACGCGTCTCTTCGGGTGCGGCGTCACTCCGTCCAGAACGCGAAGCCGGCCAGCCCCGGCCCGGTGTGTACCCCCATCACCTGCGTGAACTCACTGACAAACGCCTCCGCGACCTCGACGCGGCGCCGCGCCTCGGCCAGCAGCCGCTCGGCGTCCGCCGGCGCGTTCGCGTGGTGGACCGCCAGGTGCACCGGGCGCCCCGCGGTCAGCTCGGACAGGATGTCCACCATGCGCGTGAGTGCCCGCCGCCGGGTCCGTGTGCGGGCCAGCAAGCGGATGTCGGAGGCCGTGAAGCGCACGATCGGCTTTACCTGGATCATGCCGGCCGCCCACGCGGCGACCCGCGGCACCCGCCCGCCGCGCGCCAGGTAGGTCAGCGTGTCGAGCATCGCCAGCAGCGTGACGCGCGTCGCCATCTCCTCGACCCTTGCGACGACGGCGTCGATGCCGGCGCCCGCCTGGGCCGCACGGGCCGCCTCCAGCACCACGAAGCCCTGCGCCATCGCCGCGTTCCGCGAGTCGACGATGCGGACATCGAGCCCCGGCGACTCGGCCCGCGCCAGCTCGATGGCCTGGCGTGCCGAGTCGTACATCGCACTGAACTGTTTCGACACGGTCACACAGAGGACGCTGTCGGCCGTCCGCGCCGCCTCGCCGATCGCGCGCAGGAACATGCCGGGCGAAGGCGCCGCCGTCGTGGGCCGCCCGGGCGACGTGCGCAGCAGCTCGTAGAATCCGTGCGTGTCCGCGGTCATCGAGTCGACGAAGGTCCTGCCGCCGAAGATCAGGTGCAGCGGCACGATGCCGATGCCGTATCGCTCGGCCAGATCCGGCGGCAGGCAGGCGGTGCTGTCGGTGATGATCGCGACGCTCATCCGCCTCCAACAGTACGCGACGCGGGCGCCCGGTGCAGCCCCCGGCGGCTACGGGCCCCGGGGCGCGGTTGCCCCGCGGATCCCCCTCTGCTAGACTTACGGACGACAGAAGAGAGTTGAGTCGCTGCTGTGGACACCACAGTCTACGCCGTCATCGCCGTGACACAACGCGGCCCCTGGGTACAGATCTACTACGCCCCGGCCTGGCTCCCCTGGCCCGTCCTCGGGACCCAACTAAACGCCGACCATTTCCAGGTACGGGCGGAGCGGATGGAGGAACTGGGGTCACCCCATCAGGGGATGCGTTTCATCATCACAGAGGAGCGCGACGAAGACGTCGACATCGAATGGGTATCAGACGATTCCACCAACACCTAGCACGCACGACAGAGAAAGGTCTCGCCCCATGAAGTACGTCGAGGAAGAAGCCTGCGCATGGCGTTGACGGCGGAGCGCAAAGCCGCGATCATCGGCGAGCACAAGGGTCATGAGACCGATACCGGCTCGGCCGAGGTGCAGATCGCGCTGCTGACAGAGCGTATCAACGGTCTGACCGGCCACCTGAAGCGGCACAAGCACGACTACCATACGCAGCGCGGCCTGCTGAAGCTCGTCGGCCAGCGCCGGCGCCAGCTCGCCTACCTCAACCGGCAGGACGTATCGCGCTATCGCGCCGTCCTCGCAAAGCTCGGCCTCCGCAAGTAGGGCAGGTGCCCGGCGGGGGCCGTCGCACAGGCAGCGCCGCCAGGGGCGGCGCGCGTACGGACTGAAGGGGCGCCCTGTGCCTCGCCCCGGGAAGAGTGAGTCCCTCTCGAAGTGCGGACCTCGCCGGTGCCCCGCATGCCGCGGCCGGCGCGCGGCCCGATCAGCGAGTCGCGGACGACGCCGCGGAGACGGCGCACTACCTTGCAGCATCCATCGCCCAACCAGACGATGCAGACCGGACTGAATGCCGGGACCACACGAAGGGACCTCATCGATCATGCCTGAAATTCGGACCTTTACCCGCGAGTTCGGCGGCAAACCGCTCACCATCGAGACGGGCCGCGTCGCCAACCTGGCCGGCGGCGCCGTCACCGTCCGCTACGGCGACACCGTCGTGCTCTGCACGGCGACCATGGCACGCCGCCCGCGCCCCGGCACCGACTTCTTCCCCCTCACCATCGACTACGAAGAGAAGATGTACGCCATCGGCAAGATCCCGGGCTCCTTCTTCCGCCGCGAGGGGCGCCCCGGCACCGACGCCACGCTCAGCGCGCGCCTGACCGACCGCCCGCTGCGGCCGCTCTTCCCGAAAGGCATGCGCAACGACGTCCAGGTCGTCATCACCGTCCTCTCCTGCGACCGCGAGAACGAGCCCGACGTGCTGGGGACGGTCGGCGCTTCCGCCGCCCTCTCGATCTCCGAGATCCCCTTCGCCGGCCCCGTCAGCTCGGTGCGCGTGGGCTACATCGATGGCAGCTACGTCGTCAACCCGACCTACACGCAGCTCGAGGAGAGCAGCATCGATATCATCGTCGCCGGCACCCGCAGCGCCGTGATGATGGTCGAGGCCGGCGCCCAGGAGGCGCCCGAGGATGTCATCCTCGGCGCCATGGAGTTCGCCCAGGAGCAGAACCAGATCCTCATCGACCTGCAGGACGAGTTGGTGCGGGCGATCCAGCCGACGAAGTGGGTGTTCGAGCCCGCGGCCGTGCCGGATGAGCTGAAGCAGCAGGTCTTCGCCGACCTCGCCGGCAACGTCGAGGAGTTCCTCGCCCTCGCCAAGGACGAGCGCCAGGGCGCGCTCGACGACCACAAGGCGCGGCTCGTCGAAACGTACGGCGAGCGGTATGACGAGAGCGCCATCGCCGCCGCGCTCGACGCCTTCGTCAAGAAGACCGTCCGCGAGTCCATCCTCCAGCGCGATGTCCGCCCGGACGGCCGCCACTCGAAGGAAGTCCGCCCGATCACCTGCGAGGTCGGCCTGCTCCCGCGTGCCCACGGCAGCGGGCTCTTCACCCGTGGCCAGACGCAAGTCCTCAGCGCGACCACCCTCGGCAGCGTCGGCGACGCCCAGCGTCTCGACACGCTCTCGCCCATCGAGAGCAAGCGCTTCATGCACCACTACAACTTCCCGCCCTACTCCGTCGGCGAGACCGGCCGCATGGGCGGCGCCGGCCGCCGCGAGATCGGCCACGGCGCCCTCGCCGAGCGTGCGCTGGTCCCCGTGCTGCCCGACGCCGAAGACTTCCCCTACACCATCCGTGTCGTGTCGGAGGTGCTCTCGAGTAACGGCAGCACATCGATGGGCAGCGTCTGCGGCAGCATCCTCTCGATGATGGACGCCGGCGTCCCGATCAGCGCCCCCGTCGCGGGCGTGGCGATGGGCCTGATCATGGGCGACGACGGAAACTACAAGGTCCTGACCGATATCGCGGGCCTCGAAGACGCCATGGGCGACATGGACTTCAAGGTGGCCGGCACCAAGGACGGCATCACCGCCCTCCAGATGGACATCAAGATCCAGGGCATCCCGATGGCCGTGCTCCGCGACGCGATCGCCCAGGCCCGCGAGGGGCGTATGCACATCATGGGGAAGATGCTCGAGGTGATCGCCGCCCCGCGCGAGGAGATGTCACCCTACGCGCCGCGCATGTACCGCCTCCAGATCGACCCGTCCAAGATCGGCACCGTCATCGGCCCCGGCGGCAAGGTCATCCGCTCGATCATCGAGGAGACCGGCTGCACGATCGACATCGAGGACGACGGCTCCGTCTACATCGGTGCCGCGAACGAGGATCAGGCCCAGCGCGCGATCAGCATCATCGAGGGCATGACGAAGGACGTCGAGGTGGGCCAGATCTACACCGGCAAGGTGACCCGTCTCATGAACTTCGGCGCATTCGTCGAGATCGCGCCCGGCAAGGACGGCCTCGTGCACATCTCCGAGCTGGCGGACTTCCGCGTCAACCGCGTCGAAGACGTCGTCCAGCCCGGCGATGAAGTGATGGTGATGGTGACCGAGATCGACTCGATGGGCCGCGTCAACCTCTCGCGCCGCGCCGTGCTCGCCGGCGAGACCGACCCCGCAGCCGTCGTCGCGCGCCAGCAGTCCGAGCGCGAGAGCCGCCCCCCGCGTGACGGCGGCGGCGGCCCGCGTGGTCGCGGTGGCGACCGTGGTGGACGCGGCGGCGGTGGCGGCTACGACCGTGGCGGCCGCGGTGGTGGTGGTGGCTATGACCGCGGCGGTGGCGGTGGCGGCGCGCGCCGAAGCAGTGGCGGCGGCTACGACCGCCGCGGCGGCAGAGGCGGCGGCGCCCCCGGCCCGC
>JAKAMA010000193.1 GCA_021813085.1 Chloroflexota bacterium
GCGTGCGGACGTGCAACAACGCCTGCTTCTTCTGTTTCCTCAAGGGCAATCCGAAGGGGCTGCGGAAGACGCTGTACGTCAAGGATGACGACTATCGTCTCAGCTTCTTCCACGGCAATTTCGTCACGCTGACGAACCTCACCGAAGACGACTGGCGGCGGCTGGAAGAGCAGCGGCGGTCACCGCTCAACGTCTCGGTGCACGCCACAGAGCCGGAGCTGCGGCGGTATCTGCTCGGCAATAAGACGGCACCCGACATCTGCGCGCAGCTACGCCGGCTGGGGTCGCTGGGCATCCAGGCGAACACGCAGGTCGTGCTCTGCCCCGGCGTCAACGACCGCGACGCGCTCGACCGCACGATCTCCGACCTCACCGCGCTCTGGCCGACGGTGCAGAACGTATCGATCGTGCCGGTCGGCGCGACGATGACGGCCGAAGAGCGCATCGCGCGCGGGGCGCACGCGGAGGAGGTCCACGGTTGCGCGCCGGAGTACGCGCGCGCGACGATCGCGCAGGTACGGCCGTGGCAGCAGCGCATGCGGCGCGAGCACGGGCGCACCGTCGTGTACCTGGCAGACGAGTACTACCTGTCGGCCGGCCTCGCGCCGCCGCCGGCGCCGCATTACGACGGCTTCCCGCAGTTCGAGAACGGGATCGGCATGGCGCGCTCGCTGGTCGAAGACTGGCGGCGGGCGAAGCGCGGCCTGCACGGTCAGGGGTACGGCGCCCCGCGTGTCCGGCGCATCAGCCTCGTGTGCGCGACGCTGATCGCGCCCATGCTCGCCCGGCTGGCGGAGGAGTTCGAGCAGATGACGGGCGTACGTGTCGCCGTCCATGCGATGTCGAACCGCTTCTTCGGGGCGCGCGTCAACGTATCGGGGCTGCTGGTCTCCCGGGACCTGGTCGGCCAGCTCCGCGGCCAGGACCTCGGCGACCTCGCCGTCTTCCCCCGCTACGCGCTCGACTACACCGGCGGGCGATTTCTCGACGACGGCACGCCCGCCGAGGTGCGGCGCGCGCTCGGGGTGCCGCTGGCATTCGCTTCGACCCTCGGGGAGGTCTTGCGGATCGTGCGCGAGCCGCTACACTCGGGGGTGGCCGGCGCCGGGCAGCGGGCGTCGACCACGAACGGAAAGGCCTGGGTCGACTACTCGGCCAGCACCTAGGCCGCTGCCGCAAGACCGGGCCACGGCACGAAGGGAGGTGCGCAACAAGCGGGCGGCGGGAGCAACGACGGAAGAAGCGCCAGGCCCTGGCGTACAGGATGTGCCAGGGTGACGAGGAAGGGGCCGATCGAACCACTCGGCGGATGGCCTCTCGGCAGCACAGTCGATATGGACGGGGCAAAACGCGGCGCGCGAGCGTCCGACAAAGACCGTCCAGCGTGCAGCCCGTCGGAGCGCGGGCGAACCCGCCCGCCCTCGGCGGACAATCTCGCTCCCCCACGCGCAGACCCACACCCGGATGTCGCCTCGCGCAGCGAGGTTAGCGCGCGGCCGCGCTTGCGGCCCACGACGGGAGTCTGCATGTTCAACCAGAGACGTCACCCCCCGGCCCCCCCTCCGACGGAGCGGAGAGGGGGAGACGGCCACACAGTAGGCTCGGCAGCCTCACCCCCCGGCACCCTCTCCGACGGAGCGGAGAGGGGAGGAGCCCGGGATCGCGCAATCGCCGTCCTCCGGCCTGCCACCTCCGGCCTCCGACGCCGGACGGAGGTGCGCTGATGTGCGGGATCATCGGCTACACCGGGCGGCGCGAGGCCGCGCCCCTGCTGCTCGACGGGCTGCAACGGCTCGAGTACCGCGGCTACGACAGCGCGGGGATCGCGATCGTCGATGACGGCGCGATCCATGTCGTCAAGGGCGCGGGCAAGCTCTCCGTGCTGCGAGACGGGCTGGAGGGTGTGTATCCGCCCGGACGCTGCGGCATCGGCCATACGCGCTGGGCGACCCACGGTAAGCCGACCACGGACAACGCCCACCCGCACCTCGACTGCACCGGCGCGGTCGTCGTCATCCACAACGGCATCGTCGAGAACTACCTGGAGCTGCGCGCCGAGCTCACCGCACGCGGCCATGCGTTGCGCTCGGAGACGGACACCGAGGTGCTGCCGCACCTCATCGAGTCGTACATGGACGAGGGCGCGGACCTGCTGACCGCGCTGCGCCATACGCTCGGGCGGATCCGCGGCGCCCACGCGATCGTCGCGATGTCGAAGCGCGAGCCGGGGCGGATCGTCGCCGCGCGCGCCGGCAACGCCGGCGGCGTGGTCATCGGTTACGGGGCGGGCGAGATGTTCGTGGCCAGCGACCTGCCGGCGCTGCTGCCGGAGACGCAGCGCGTCGCCTTCCTCGCCGACGGCGAGATCGCCTGCGTGACGGCGGACGCCGTCGAGTACGTAACAGCCGCCGGGGCGCCGCTCCAGCGCGGGCCGCAGGTCGTGCCATTCGACCCGGTGACCGCCGCGAAAGGCGCCCACAAGCACTTCATGCTCAAGGAGATCATGGAGCAGCCGGAGTGCATCATGGACACCTTCCGCGGCCGGGCGATCTTCGAGCCGCCGGCGATTGCGCTCGAGTCCGTCGGCATGTCGGATGAGACGCTGCGACGCGTGTCGCGCGTCATGCTCATCGGCATGGGGACGAGCATGCACGCGGCGATGCTGGGGCGAAGCTACTTCGAGCGGATCGCCGGCATTCCGGCGGAAGTGGACAACTCGTCGGAGTTCCGCTACCGCGACGCGCTGATCGGGCCGGACACGCTCGTCGTTTCGGTGGCGCAGTCGGGCGAGACGGTCGACACGCTGGAAGCGATGGCGGACGCCAAGCGGCGGGGAGCACCGCAGATCACGATCTGCAACACCCCCGGCGCGCAGTCAACGCGCGTCGCCGACGGCTGCGTGCTGACGCGCTGCGGGCCCGAGGTCGCGGTCGCCAGCACGAAAACGCTGACCGCATCGATCTCGGCACTGTATCTCCTGGCGTGCCACGCCGGCCGCGCGCGGGGCGTCCTCGACGACGCGCGGCTCGGCGAGCTGATCGCGTCGCTGGCGCGGGCGCCGGGGCTGATGGGCCGGGTGCTGGCGCTCGGGCCGAAGGTGCAGGAGATCGCCCACGCGCTCGCGGGCTACGAAGACTTCCTGTTCCTGGCCCGGGGCGCACAGTACCCCATGGCACTCGAAGGCGCGCTCAAGCTCAAGGAGGTGAGCTACATCCACGCCGAGGGATACCCCGCGGGCGAGATGAAGCACGGGCCGATCGCGCTCATCGACCGGACGATGCCGGTGGTGGCGATTGCGCTCGACGACGGCACGCGCGACAAGATGCTGTCGAACATCGAGCAGGTGCGCGCGCGCGAGGGCCTGGTGGTCGGGATCATCACCGAAGGCGACGCGGAGCTGCGCGGGAAGTGCGACGAGGCGCTGGAGCTGCCACCGTACGCCCCGCTGCTGTACCCGCTGCTGAGCGCCATCCCGATGCAACTGCTGGCGTACCACATCGCCACGACGCGTGGGTGCGACGTGGACCAGCCACGCAACCTCGCGAAGACCGTGACCGTGGAGTGATCTGGATGTCGGACGTCGGAGCGCCAGCCTGCGGTGCGCCTCCCTACGCCCCGGGCACGCCCTCCGCCTCGGCGACGATGCCGGCAGCGGCCCGCAGCGCGGCGGCCCGGTCAGTCGCCTCCCACGGCGCATCGATGTCGTCACGGCCGAAGTGGCCGTAGGCGGCCGTCGGCCGGTAGATCGGGCGGCGCAGGTCGAGGTCGCGGATGATCGCCGCGGGCCGCAAGTCGAAGTGCTCGCGCACCAGGTCGAGGATGCGGTCGTCGTCGATACGGCCCGTGCCGAACGTCTCGATCGCCATCGACGTTGGGCGGGCGACGCCGATGGCGTACGAGAGCTGGAACTCGACGCGGTCGGCGAGGCCGGCAGCGACGATGTTCTTCGCCACCCAGCGGGCGGCGTAGGCGCCGGAGCGGTCGACCTTCGTCGGGTCCTTCCCGGAGAAGGCGCCGCCGCCGTGGCGGGCGATGCCGCCGTAGGTATCGACGATGATCTTGCGGCCGGTGAGCCCGGCGTCACCCATCGGGCCGCCGATGACGAAGCGGCCGGTCGGGTTGATCAGCGTCCGCGGGTCGCGCGTCACCAGTTCCGGCGGCAGGATCGGCCGGATGATCTGCTCGATGACATCCGCTTCGAGCGCCTCCGAGGTGACGTCCGGGTCGTGCTGGGTCGAGATGACGACCGTGTCGATGCGCTTCGGCCGGCCGTACTCGTACTCGACGGTGACCTGGGACTTGCCGTCGGGGCGCAGGTACGGCAGCAGCTCGCTCTTGCGCACCTCCGCGAGCCGGCGGCACAGGCGGTGGGCGAGCGCGATGGTGAGGGGCATCAGCTCGGGCGTCTCGTTACAGGCGAAGCCCATCATCATGCCCTGGTCGCCCGCGCCCGTGTCCAGGTCATCGAGCTTCTCGCCATGCTTGGCCTCGAACGCCTTGTCGACGCCCATGGCGATGTCGCCCGACTGCTCCTTCACCGACACGGCGACACCGCACGTCTCGTAGTCGAAGCCGTAGTGCGCGTTCACGTAGCCGATATCCCGCACGACCTCGCGCACGATCGACGGGATATCGACGTAGGTGCTGGTCGTGATCTCGCCCATCACCATCACGAGGCCGGTGGTGACCGCGGTCTCGCACGCCACGCGGCCCATGCGGTCTTCCTTGTAGATGGCATCCAGCACGGCATCGCTGATCTGGTCGCACATCTTGTCGGGGTGGCCCTCGGTCACCGATTCGCTGGTGAGCTTCAGGCTGGCGGAGTTCATGAAGGTGTTCATCCGGGTGGCTCCTTGCTGAGATGTGAACGGTGGGAACCGGGAAGCGGGAAGCGGGATCTCCGCAACCCACAGACTGCATCCTATCCGGTCGCGAAATCTCTCCATGCCTGAATCAAGCGGTACAACTGCTTTGCGACGATTTCGGATCCATCGATGAGTGTCTGCGCCTCGTCTTGCGTCACGTAGCCGATCGCGACGGCGATCTCAAGATGCACAACCATCTCGTTCGCAGAACCGAGCGCATGCCCGAGATACAACTTGAATTCCTTCGCCGAACGCTTCTTTCCGTACCCTTCGGCGATGTTCGCCGGCACGGACTTGCTCGCCCGTCGCATCTGGCTCGCCAACTCGAAGCGCTCGACATCCGGCAACGTTCTCACGAGCAGATGGAGCGGGGCAAGGAGCGCCATGGCGCGGCGGTACGCGTCGATGTCACGATATGATCGAATTGGGGCCGAGGATCTCGCCTCTCGCTTCCCGCTTCCGACTTCCACCTCTCCTCCCTCTACGTCCCCCGTGCGTGACCGGCGGGAGGGCGCCCAACCCCGGACCTCGCCTCTCGCTTCCCGCTTCCGACTTCCACCTCT
>JAKAMA010000194.1 GCA_021813085.1 Chloroflexota bacterium
ATCGGCTCGATCGCCGGGATCGAGGTGTATCCGGGGGGCGCGGGATACACGAGCGCGAAGCACGCGGTGCGCGCGGTCACGGAGACGCTGCGCATCGAGCTGCTGGGGCAGCCGGTGCGGGTGACGGAGATCGACCCCGGCATGGTGGAGACGGAGTTCAGCACGGTGCGCTTCGGCGGCGACGCGGAGCGCGCGGCGCAGGTATACGAGGGGCTGACGCCGCTGCGGGCGGAGGACATCGCGGACTGCGTGACGTGGGCGGTGACGCGCCCGAGGCACGTCGACATCGACCAGATCGTCGTGCGGCCGGTGGCGCAGGCGACGGCGACGCAGGTGGCGCGCGGGGCGGGGCTGTGAGGGGGCGGATGGAGGTCGGAGGCACGAGGTAGGGTGGACGACCGGGGGCGCGGCAAGCAGCGCCCCTACGTCCGGCGAACAACAGGAAGGGGCGTCGTCCGGGCGCCCCTTCCTTCTTCGTTCCGCGAATGTCCCCTGGTACGCGGCGACGTGCGACCGCCGACCGCCTACACCTTCTCCAGCACCTGGAGGGTGCAGGCGGAGCCGAGGCCGATGACGTGGGCGAGGCCGACCTTGGCGCCTTCGACCTGGCGGTTGCCCGCCTCGCCGCGCAGGTGCCAGACGATCTCGCAGACGTTGGCGACGCCGGTCGCGCCGAGCGGGTGGCCCTTCGAGAGCAGGCCGCCGCTGGCGTTGACGGGGATCTTGCCGCCGACGTAGGTGGCGCCCTCATCGATCATGCGGCCCGCCTCGCCCTCGGCGCAGATGCCGAGGTTCTCGTAGTGCAGCAGCTCGGCGGTGGCGAAGCAGTCGTGCAGCTCGATCAGGTCGAGGTCCTCGGGGCCGATGCCGGCCTTCTCGTAGGCCTCCTTCGCCGCGTGGCGGGTGAGGGTGTTGATGTCGGGCATCGTCAGGTCGCGCTGCGTCCACGGGTCGCTGGTGAGCACGGAGGCGGCGACGCGGATGGGCTTCGTGGTGTACTGGCGGGCCTTCTCCATGGTGCAGAGGACGGCGGCGGCGGCGCCGTCGCCCGTCGGGCAGCACATGTAGAGCGTGTTGGGCCAGGAGACGACCCGGGCGTTGAGCACGTCCTCGAGGCCGACCTCGGTCTGGTACTGCGAGTAGGGGTTGTGCAGCGAGTGCTTGTGGTTCTTGACCGAGACCTTGGCGAACTGCTCCTGCGTGGTGCCGTACTTGCGCATGTGCTCGACGCCGGCCATGCCGAAGACCGCGGGCATCAGGCCCGAGCCGAGCACGCCCTCGGTGCTGTAGGCCGGGTCGCCGCCGGCGGCGCCGCCGCCGAGCAGGCCCATCTTGCCCATCTGTTCGGAGCCGATGGCGAGCGCGGTGTCGTAGGCACCCGACGCGACGGCGTAGTAGGCCTCGCGGAAGGCGGTGGAGCCGGTGGCGCAGGCGTTGGCCACGTTGATCACGGGGATGCCGGTCTGGCCGATGGTCTGCATGATGCGCTGGCCGACCATGGCGTTCGACTGATAGAGGTTGCCGCTCGCCATGAGCTCGATGTCTTTCATGTCCATGCCGGCGTCCTTGAGCGCCAGCAGCGCCGCCTGGCCCGCCAGCTCCGGCACGGTCTTCTCGGGGTAGCGTCCGAACTTGATCATCCCGACGCCGATGATGGCTACGTCTCGCATCGTCCTCTCCTTGGCCGCCTGTCGCTCCGGCGGCGATGACTGATGCCCCGTGACGGGGCGCTCTGGGTCAGGCTCGCGCGGGGCGAGCGCGCTTACGCCGGCTTGAAGCTGAAGGCGACCACGTCGTTGCCTTCGCGGTCGGTGCGGATCGTCTCCGTCACCATCTGGACGGGCATGCCGAACTTGAGCTTCGCCGGGTCCGGCTCGACGCCGTTGATGTTGCAGCGGACGCTGACGCCCTCGGGCAGGTCGACGATGGCGGCGACGTACGGCGTCGGCACGCCGGGCGCCGACTGGTGCACGATGGAGAACACGTGCAGCTCGCCGCGGTCGCTGAGCCTCACGGACTCCATGGCCTCGGTCGAGAAGCACTTGCTGCACGCCATGCGCGTGCCCAGGTAGGTGGCGCCGCACCGCTTGCAGCGGCTGCCGGAGAGGTACGGCTTCTCGGCCGGGTCTTCGGGGATGGTGAGGAAGGGGACGATGGGCTTTCTGCCCGGCGCCGCCGCGGATGCTTCTGCCAACGGGTGCCTCCTGAAGGTTCTTCGCCGGCAGGCGCGCGCCCCGAGGGGACGGAAGCACCGCAGGCGCACATGGCCTGCCCATCGGAACGCCCGGATCGTTCGGATTCGGACGGAGGGGCGATCGGCATTATCCGACGGTGGCGCGCGTCCAGTCAAGGCGGGGCGCAAGCCACGCGGTTGTCATCGTTCCGGGACAGCACCGCCCGGTCGCGGCTGGTGTAGGATACGGACGAGCTGCCAGCCAGGCGGTCCGCATCGGACCCGCCTCGTCGCGACTGCCGGCCATCGACCATCGATGGGCCGAGAGGACTATGGACCTCCGCCTCTTCCCCTTGCAGACGGTGCTCTTCCCGGGCATGCGCATGCCCCTGCACATCTTCGAGGAGCGCTACAAGATCATGGTGCGGGAGTGCATCGAGGAGGACGCGCCGTTCGGGGTCGTGCTGATCCGCTCGGGCGCGGAGGTGGGTGCGGGCGCGGTGCCGTGCGACGTGGGAACGACGGCGCGCATCGTGCAGGTTGAGTACCTCGACGAGGGGCGCATGAACCTGTTCACGATCGGCGGGCAGCGCTTCCGGATCATCGCCGTGAACACGACGAGCCCGTACCTGCGGGGCGAGGTGGAGATGCTCGACCAGCGGCGCGACGCGCAGGCGCTGCCGGAGCTGATGGCGCGCGCGGGGGACATGTTCGACGCGTACCTGCGGACGTACATGGCGCTGGGCGGGCAGTGGACGCGGGGCGTCGACCTGCCTGCGGACGCGGGCGATGCGGCGGACTACATCGCCGCGCGCATGGACATCGCGGCGCCGCTGAAGCAGGAGCTGCTGGAGCAGCTCTCGCCGGCGGCGCGCATCGAGCGCGAGCTGGAGATCATCGCGGAGGAGCTGCCGGAGATGCGGCTGCGGCTGGGCGCGTACCTGCGGCAGAAGACGGCGGGCTTCGGCGTGCTCAATTAGGGTCGGCCCTCGCGATGGCGCCTTGTCGTCACCCATGCTGACACGATGCTGTCACCAGCCGTCGGGTTACGCGCGCTGAAACGCTTCCTCCGCCTCGCCTCACCGGTGTACCGTCGGGGAGACCGATGCTGGAGAGTGAAGGAGGCCCCCATGGACACGATCACATTCCTGCGGGAACAGCTCGACATGGCCCGCGCCTTCCTCGCCGGCACGCTCGCCGACGTCGACGCCGAGGCGGCGCACGCGCCGGTACCCGGGCGGCTCAACCCGATCGCTGCCACCTACGCGCATCTCGTCGTCGGCGAGGACGGCTTCGTGAAGGGACTGCGGGGCGGGACCGGCTTCCCGCGTTAGACGGAAGGAGGTTCGCGTGTACGACGAGCGCCTGGCGGGACGCGTGCGCGCCGAGCTGGCAGGCTACGACACCGTCAGCGAACGCACGATGTTCGGCGGGCTCGCATTCCTGATCGACGGCAAGATGTGCGTCGGCGTCCTCAAGGATGAGCTGGTGGTGCGCGTCGGCTCTGAGCGGTACATGGACGCGCTGAAGCGCCCGCACGCGCGGCCGATGGACTTCACCGGGCGTCCGAGCCGCGGCATGGTGTACGTCTCGGCGGCCGGCGTGACGCGCGGCGCCGCGCTCAAGCGGTGGGTCGATGCCGGTGTCACGGCAGCGCGCGCCGCGCCGGCACGGCGGCGCCGCGCTACGCGGGCTGGGCGACCTTCACCTTCACCGCGACGGGGGCGCCGTCCGCAGCGAGGAGCGCGTTGACCGCGCCGCCGTCAGTAGTGGGCCGCGGCACCGACCCGGCGCCCGGCGCGCAGATCTGCTACTTCGGCACCGTCGCGAACTGGAGCGTGAGTGGCACCTGCTCGGTGAACATCGCCGGCCCTGGCTACCTGACGGTCTGGTACAACGGTTCTTGGATCCCGCTCGACACGATCGGGTACGACCAGTAGATGCCCACGATTGGAGCACATATGCACCGGCTTCATCTTCTTTCGCACGTCATGATCCAGAGCTTCGCCGCCGGCCTCGTGTTGGCGGCGCTCGGCGGCGCCCCAGACACGACACACGCTCAGTCGCCGACTGCTCCCCCCACGACCACGCCGACGCCCGCCGCGGCTCTCACCGGCACGGTCACCGCGCTGGCGGCAACGCCGACGCCCACTGCTACCGCGCCGGTCACGCCAACCCCGGCCACGCCGGCCCGGCCGTTCGAGATTGCCGGCCGCCTCGTGGAAGACCTGAACGGGAACGGCATCGCCGACAGCGGCGACAACTGGGCGCCGGCGCCGACGCTCGTCGAGTTCGTCGCGTGGCGCGACCTCGTGCCGATCACGTCTGTAACCAGACCCGATGGTATGACCACCTCCGAGTTCTACAGGGCCCTGGTCGACAGCACGGTGGAGATGTTCACCGCGGATGACGGCACGTTTCGGTTCACAAACGTCCCGCCTGGGGACTACTCGTTCCGGGTGTGGTGGGCCGGCGGCTTCGTCAACGGCGGCCTTGATCGCCTGCCCGACCTCTACAAGGCGGCCGTCCGCATCCAGGCCGACGGCTCGGTGACGCTCCCTTCGCCACTGCCCAGGGAATGGCCGGAGACGCGGGGGCCCGCCCCCGACCTCATCGACCCGTCGGTCGGCACGGTGCCGCCGGTGATCCTGCTGAAGAAGAAGCCAAAGAACATGTTCCCGTACCCGGTCTCGAGCGGCGTCGAGGCGATCACCGCGCGAGGCGTCCTTGATGTCGGAGCTGCGCTCGCCCGGAACGCGTCGGGGGTCGCGCTCCCAGCAGCGGGTCAGGGCAGCTCCGGGCCGGCCGCCGGCGAGCGATGGCTACCCGCCGTCGCGCTTACGGTGCTGGCTCTCGGAGCGGGCGCGGTCCTCGTCCGGGCGCGGCGCCGAGGGTAGCGGCGCACATCGCCGGGCGCCGTGCTACGCGGGCTGGGCGACCTTCACCTGCACCGCGACGGGGGCGCCGGCCGCAGCGAGGAGCGCGTTGACCGCGCCGCCGTCGTAGTACGACGGCACGAAGGCGACGCCCTCCTGCACGCGCGCGGAGACCTGGCAACGCAGCGTCAGCTCGCCATGGTCGCTGACGAGCGTCACCTCGTCGCCGTCGCGCACGTGCAGCGACGCGGCGTCGGCCGGGTGCAGCTCGACGCGTTCCTCGCGGTGCAGCTTGTCGGCGTCGGGCAGGTGGAGCGCGGCGCCCTC
>JAKAMA010000195.1 GCA_021813085.1 Chloroflexota bacterium
GCGCGAGGGCGGCGACGGTCGCCGCGAGCGCGCTCCGCACCTCGTCCGGCAGCTCGATGGCGACGAAGAGGCGCACGCTGCGCCCGGGAGCCGGCGCGCTCACAGCCCGAAGATCTGCCGGGCGTTCTCGCCGCCGATCGCCCGGAGCTCGTCGCCGGAGAGCCCGGCGGCGCGCGCGCGGGCCAGCGCGTCCGCCTGCGATACCAGGGGGAAGTCGCTGCCGAAGAGGATGCGTCCGGCGCCGACGAGGTCGATCGCCCGGCGGTAGATCGCGGCGTCATAGAGCAGGTGGCCGGCGGCGGTATCGAACCACGTCGTGGCGAGCGCCTCGCGCACCTCGGGCATCAACGTGTAGAACGGCAGGCCGCCGCCCCAGTGCGCGGCAATGATGGTGACACCGGCAGCCGTGGCGGCGAACGAGGCCAGCGCCTCGATGCGAAGGCCCTGCTTGCCGGCGTACGGGTGCCCGACGGGCTCGCTGACGTGGAAGAGCAGCGCGAGGTCGTACGCCGACGCCGCCCACGCCAGCAGGTCGCCCTCGTCGCTGTCCGCGAGGTCCCAGCCGAGGCTTTCCGGCCGCAGCTCACCGATGCCGCGGGCGCCCGCCGCGGCCAGCGCGCGGATCTTCGCGCGCGGGTCGCCGGACCGGCCGCCGGCCGTATGGCCCGTCTGGGGCGCGTCCTCGAACTGCGGGCCGCCGTGGCCGCCGCGCGCGGGGGGCATCGCCACGAAGGGGAGCAGCCGCCCGCCCGAGCGCGATGCCGCATCGAGGATGTAGGCGTTCGTCTCGTCGACGAGCGCCTCGTCGCGCCAGGCGAAGTTGACGATGACGGTGCGATCCACGCCCGCCTCGTCCATCGATGCGAGCACCTCGCCCGCCGTCGCCATCGCCGCACGGGCGTTGCGGTAGATCTCGGCGAACGCGGGCTCACTGGCGATGAGCGCCTCGCGACGCTCGCGCACGGCCGGCGGGAAGACGTGGGCGTGCGCATCGACGATCACTGTGCCGCCCTCGCGCGCCGCACGAATGTTTGGACGAGCGCGTCGAGCTGGTCGCGGCGCGGCGCGGCGCCGAGCGCCAGCGTGACGACGTTGCCATCGATACGGCCGGCGCGCACGAACACGGCGTCCGCCACGAAGTCGACGGAGAAGCCGTTCTGGAACGTCGCCTTGCCGCTGAGGCGCCAGGCGAACGACTCGTCGCCCACCGCCGGGAAGTTCAGGTCCTTCACGACCTGCGTGTCGCTGATCTTCGTGCCGGCGCCGTCGTTGAGGAGGAAGTTGGCGACGGTCTGCGACGGCAGGTCGCGCGCGTAGGCGAGCGCGGCGGCGGCGCCGGCGGAGCTATTGAAGAGGGTCGCGGTGTTCGTGACCCGCGCGGTATTGGCGTTGAACACCAGCCCCGGCGACGGCGGCGCGTTGTACTGGACGTTGTAGGCGAGGATCTGCCCCCACGCCGCGTACTGGCGCAGGGCCTGCGCGGTGTCGGGCCGGGCCTGCGCCGCCTCGCCGTTGGTGATCGCGCGGCCGGCGCTCTGGGTGAAGCCGTCGCCGATGTCGCTGGCCTGGAGCACGACCTGCTTGAGCTTCTGCTCGGCCTGCGGCGCCGTGAGGGTGGGGACTGCGGTCGGCGTCTTCGCCGCGCCGCCCCCGCAGGCGGCGGCCAGCGCGAGCACGGGGACGGCGAGCGCGAGCGATGCGAGGCGCAGCGGGGTCACAGACGGCCTCCCGGCACGGGCGGAATTATACGCGCCGCGGGCGGCGAGGACGATGTGTCCGGGCGTCCGCGGCGATGGAGGTTGGTTGGAGGATTGACACCGACGGGCCCGCGGACGGATGATTGTGCCCTGCCAACGGTTCAACAATGTCCAAGCAACAGGAGGAACCTCTATGCCGAAATACGTGATCGAGCGCGAGATCCCGGGCGCCGGGAAGCTGTCACCTGCCGACCTGCACGGCATCGCCCAGACGTCGTGTGGTGTGCTGGACAAGCTCGGGCCGTCGATCCAGTGGCTCGAGAGCTACGTGACCGACGACAAGATCTACTGCGTCTACATCGCGCCGGACGCGGCGATGGTGCGGAAGCACGCCGAGATGGGCGGCTTCCCGGCAAACCGCGTGTCCGAGGTGCGGACGATGATCGACCCGACGACGGCGGAACGTTAGCGCACCGCGCGCTCGAGGGCGCGGCCGAAGCGCATGATCGCCTCGGGGATGTCGGCCTCGGCGACGTTGCTGTAGCAGAGCCGGACGAAGTGGTCACCGCTGCGGTCGTCGAAGAACGGGCGGCCGCCGACGTACTGCACCGCCTCCTCGTTCGCGGTCTCGACGAGCCGCCGCGGGTCGATGCCCTCGCCGAGTTCGAGCCACAGGAAGAAGCCGCCCTTCGGCACGCTCCAGCGCGCGAACTTCGCGCAGCGCTCATCGAGCGCGGCCGCCATCGCGTCACGCTTGCGGCGGTAGATGGCGGTGACGCGCTCCACGTGCGCGTCGAAGCGGCCGGACTCGCAGAACTCGGCGACCACGCGCGATGCCCAGGGCGAGACGCCCATGTCGAAGCGCATGCGCGTGATGGCGTCGATGACGGGCTTCTCGCCCATCACCCAGCCGAGGCGCAGGCCCGTGGCAAGCGTCTTGCTGAAGGTGCCGAGGAGCACCGCGCCGCTGCCCCCGGCGAGCGCGTACAGCGAAGGCGGCGCCGTCTCGTCGAAGCCGATACGGCCGTAGGCGTCGTCCTGGATGATGAGGATGTTGCGGGCGCGGCACAGCTCGACGATGCGCTGACGCCGTTCCAGCGAGAGGGTGGCGGCGGCGGGATTGTGGAAGTTGGCGATCGTGTAGAGGATCTTCGCCCGCTTGCCTTCGGTGTCGAGGCGTGCCAGCACAGCTTCCAGCGCGTCAACGCTGAGGCCGTCCTCATCGACCGGCACGCCAGCCAGCTCGGGCAGGCACGACATGATCGTGCGGACGCTGCCGGGAAAGCTTGGGCGCTCGATGATCGCGACGTCGCCGGGGTCGAGGAAGGCCTCGCAGATGTTCTCCAGGCCGCCGGCGGAGCCGCAGGTGAGGACGAAGTGCTCGGGGCCGGTGGCGAGCGCCTCGCGGCGGTTGGCGTCGCTGGCCAGCCACTCCCGCAGGCCGCCGTACCCCTGCGGCCCGCCGTACATCAGCGCGAACGTGCCCTCGCGCCGCAGCACGCGCTCGTTGCAGGCGATGAGGTCGTCGATGGGCAGCGAAGCCGGGTCGGGGATGCCGCCGGTGAGCTGGATCGGCGGCACCGGCGGGGGCGGCAGCTCGCGCTGCGCCCAGGGGCTCCACTCCATCGCCTTGCCGCGCGCGGCGATCGCCTGTTCCCAGTTGTAGTTCATCGCTGCCGGCATCCGGTCATGCGTCGGAGATCCCTCGCCTTGTCCATGGATTGTAGCCGCTGGTCACGCGGCGCCGCGACGGTCGCGCAGCGCCCACCCGAGCGCGGCGCCCGCCAACAGGGCGAGGAGGGCGCCACTGAGCCACATCCCATACAGGACCGCGCTCGCGCCGAACACCATGCGGCGCGTGTCCTCGCCGCCGACGCGGCAGTGCGGACAGCCAGCCTGCCAGACAAACTCCCAGGCGAGGACGCCGGCGTAGGCGAGGACGGGCAGCAGGCCCGCGAGCACGAGGCTCTCGCGCACGTCACCGGAGTAGGCGCCGATCACGAGGCCGAGGAGCAGGGCCATGACGGTGATGGCGGTGAGGAGGAGCCAGAACGCCATGTCCGGTCACTCAGGCATGCGCGCCGCTCAGGCCGCGCCGTCGCCGGGCCGGGGGCCTCGGGCGGCGACCCGTGCGGCGGCGGCGCGGAACCGCTCGTGATGCTCGGGGGACGCGCGGAGCACGCGGTTCCACTCGACCTCGCGGGCGACGGCGTCATCGGCCTCGCTGGCGCGGTCCACCACCTCCTTCGTGGCGATGAGCGCGAGGGGGGAGTTGGCGGCGATCATCGACGCGACCTCCATCGTGGCGGCTTCCACGTCCTGGCGCGGCACGACGCGGTTCACGAGGCCGATGCGCAGCGCCTCTTCGGCGCGCACGACGCGGCCTGTGAACAGCAGCTCCTTCGCGTACGCGGGTCCGACGATGCGCGGGAGCTGCGAGCCGCCCACCACGAGCCCGTACGCCGCGCCCGGGAAGCGGAACGCCGCGTCGTCGGACGCGATGCGGATGTCGCAGGTGGTGGCGAGGAGCGCGCCGCCACCGTAGGCGATGCCGTTGATGCAGCCGATGAGCGGCTTCGGGAAGCGGGCCACGCGCTCGATGCAGCGTCCCATGCCGTCGCTGCGCCCGTTCTCCTCGATGGCGGCAACGGCCTCGTTCATGTCGGCGCCGGCGCTGAACGCGGCGCCCGTGCCGACGAGCACGACGCAGTGCACCTCTGCGTCGGACTCCATGCCGTCGAAGGCAGCGGAGACGGCGGTTGACAGCGCGCGGTGGAAGGCGTTGTGCTTCTCGGCGCGCTGCATGCGGACGATGCCGACGTGGCCGTCCCGGACCGTCTCAACGAGCTCGCCCATGCCTGGATTGTATGCCGACGCCGATGCGGAGACCAGCGCGGGGCAGCGCCGCGGCGAGCAGTCGCCCGCGCGTTCGACCGGGCCCGCCGTTGGCCGTAAGCTGACGGCATGGAGACGCTCGGCCCGGCCGCACACCTGGCCGTTCCACAACGCGTGGCGGCGCCGTCCCCGCGGGTGAACCATCACCCGTCCACTCCTAGCGCGGGCTCGCGTAGCGCGGGCTCTCGCTGCGCGGGCTCTCGTAGCGCGGGCTTTTCAGCCCGCGGGGGTCGCACGCCGACCGGCATCGTCCCGCCGTACGGCCCGCCTGGGCACGTTCCACCCTCCAACCTCAAGTGTCCGACCCCTAGGCGAGGCATGTTCAAGGCAGCGCGGCCATGAGCGGGCGGCTGGTACTTGCCACGAACAACCCGGGGAAGCTGCGGGAGTTCCGCGAGCTGCTGGACGGCTGCGGCTTCGAGTTGGCGACGCCCGGGGAGCTTGGCGTGCCGTTCGACCCCGAGGAGACCGGCTCGACGTTTGAGGAGAATGCTACACTCAAAGCTGTCGCCGCCATGCGCGCGACCGGCTGCATCGCGCTGGCGGACGACTCGGGGCTGGAAGTGGACGCGCTGGACGGACGCCCTGGCGTCCACTCGGCGCGGTACGCCGGCCCCGGCCGCCTGGACGCGGCGCTCAGCGACGAGGAGCGCGTCCGCGTCGTGCTCGACGAGATGCGCGGCGTCCCCGAGGGACGGCGCGCGGCGCGCTTCCGCTGCGTGATCGCCATCGCCACGCCCGACGGCGACGTGCGCACGGTGGACGGTGTGTTCGAGGGGCG
>JAKAMA010000196.1 GCA_021813085.1 Chloroflexota bacterium
GTGGCAGGTCGCGCCGGCGATCTCGCCCGCACCGCCGCACGTCGGGCACGGCCCCGTCGAGAGCATCTCCAGCATGCGGGCGGTGCCGTGGTAGGCCTCTTCGAGCGTCACATCGACCGGCTGCTGGAGGTCGGCGCCGCGGTGCCGCATTGTACGGGCACCGGCGCCACCGCCACGGAAGATGCTGCTGAACACGCTGCCCAGGTCGCCGAGGTCGCTCACGTCGAACTGCTGGAAGCCGCCGTTGCCACCCGCGCTGAAGCGCTGGCCGCGCTGGCGCTGCGCCTCCTCGATCTGGTCGGCGTACTCCCACTTGTCGCCGTACTTGTCGTACTTGCGCCGCTTCTCGGCGTCCGAGAGCACCTCGTACGCCTGGTTGATCTGCTTGAAGCGCGCCTCTGCGGCCTTGTCGCCGGGGTTGACGTCCGGGTGATGTTTGCGGGCGAGCTTGCGGTAGGCTGCCCGGACCTCCTTGTCGGAGGCGCCGCGGGGCACGCCAAGCACGTCGTACAGGTCCTTCGCCATTGACACAGTGTATGCATTAGGCGTCCGAAAAGCAAGGCGCCAGCGTCGCACCATATCATTACTCTTGAGTCCTACCGCATCATGGTTCTTGACACGGCTATCCTCCGGTGGTATACACGAGATGGAATCGCACCCGGCCCGAGCGCTTCCACGACAACATCAACCAGCAGGAGGGACACATGGCAGACATCACCCGTTGGGACCCATTCTCGGAGATGACGACCCTGCGCCGCGCCATGGACCGGTTGTTCGAGGAGCCGTTCACCTGGCGAGGCCTCTGGAACGGCGGCGATGGCGGCACCAGCGCCTTCTTCCCGGTCGACGTCTACGCCACGAGCGACGACGTCGTCGTCAAGGCGTCGCTCCCCGGCGTCAAGCCCGAGGACATCGAGATCTCGGTCACCGGCCAGGTGCTGACGCTCAAGGGCGAGTCCAAGGAGGAGCACGAGGAGAAGGCGGAGAACTACTACCGCCACGAACGCACCCACGGCGCCTTCGTGCGCCAGATCGGCCTGCCGACCGAGGTCGATTCCAGCAAGGCGGCGGCGACGTTCGAGAACGGCGTGCTGCACCTGACGCTGCCCAAGGCCGAGGCGATGAAGCCGAAGACCATCAAGGTGCAGGCGAAGCCGCTCATCGAGAGCAAGGCGTCCCCTGACCGCGCAGCGTGAACCGTCGGAGGGCCGGCTGCGACATGATGAGGCCCCGGAGGCGATACCCTCCGGGGCCTCATCTTCATGTCCGGCGCGGGAGGCTGGAGGGTGGGCGGTGGAACCCGCCCGGACGCCGTACGCAGCCGGTGCGCCTACACGCCGATGGCTGGCTTGAGGCCGAGCAGGGTGCGGATCAGCTCGATCTCGCCGAGGTGCGTGAAGCCGTGCGTCACGACGACCTGTCCGAGCGCGCGCACCGCCGGCATCTCGCCCAGCGGTTTCACCGTCACGGGCTGGTCGAAGGTCGACGCGTCGGGCTGCGCCAGATAGGCGTCGGTGCTGGCGCGCACCGCCCGCACGTACTCACGGAAGCCGTCGAGGTCGGCGATGCGCAACGCCTGCGCCTCCGCCACGCTCATGCCAGTGCCCTGCATCACCGGCGGCAGGCCCAGACGCTCGGCCCAGCCGCCCTCCATCCACACCGTCGGCCGGCGGCCCTGCAGGATGAAGCGGACGATGTTGTCCTCGGTCCGGTAGAAGTGCCACAGCTCGAACGCGATGTGGTTCGCGCGGTCGCTATCGGCCGGGACCGTGTGCCACTGCGCGGGCGTGAGGTCGGCGGTGGCAGCGTCCAGCGTAGCGTGCAAGCGCTTCAGCTCGGCGTTGATGAACTCGATGAGGGTCATGGGATGGCTCCGCCTCCAGGCGCGGCCGCGACGGCGGCGGCGCTCAATCGACAACAGACGACAGACAACAGACAACAGAACGGCGCTTCGCGCAAGGGCAGGGGAGGGCGGAGAACCACGAACCAAGAACCGAGACCCCAGGAGGAAGGGACGAAGGACGAAGAGCGGGGGTGAACGGAATGCGGCGCTTGTCCGTCGCGCGGTCGTCGGCGATGATCCCGGTGCGGTGGGCGGCGGGGCGGCGCATCGGCGAACCGCACCCCCGGCCCCTTCCCTGAAGGGAAGGGGAGCGTCGCAAGACGACTGACAACTGACGACCAATGCCGAATGACTGGAGCGAGACGGATGGAGATCCTGCGCACACCGGATGAGCGATTCGTTGGCCTGCCGGCCTACGCCTTCGCGCCGCACTACGTCGAGCTCGACGGCGGCGTGCGCATGCACTACGTCGACGAGGGGCCGCGCGACGGGCAGGTGGTGCTGATGCTCCATGGCGAGCCGTCGTGGTCGTACCTCTACCGGAAGATGGTCCCGGTCGTGACCGCGGCCGGGCTGCGCGCGGTGGCGCCGGACCTCGTCGGCTTCGGGCGTAGCGACAAGCCGGCCAGCCAGGACGACTACACGTACCAGACGCACGTCGACTGGATGGCGGCGTTCGTCGAGCGCACGGGGCTGCGCGGCATCACGCTGGTCTGCCAGGACTGGGGCGGGCTGATCGGGCTGCGGGTGGCCGCCGAGCACCCGGAGCGCTTCGCGCGCATCGTCGCCGCGAACACCTTCCTGCCCACCGGCGACCATCCGCCCGGCGAGGCGTTCCTGCGCTGGCAGACGTTCTCGCAGACGGCGCCGGAGCTGCCGATCGGCGCGATCGTCCGCGGCGGCTGCCGCACGGCGCTGCCGCCGGAGGTCATTGCCGCGTACGACGCGCCGTTCCCGGACGAGCGCTACAAGGCCGGCGCGCGCGTCTTCCCGCGCCTCGTGCCGACGCGGCCGGATGACCCGGCGTCGGACGCGAACCGCCGTGCCTGGGAGGTGCTGAAGCGCTGGGAGAAGCCGTTCCTCACCGCCTTCAGCGACGAGGACCCGATCACGCGCGGCGGCGACCGGGCGTTTCAGGCGATGGTGCCGGGCGCGGCAGGCCAGCCGCACACGACGATCGCGGGCGGCGGCCACTTCCTGCAGGAGGACCGTGGCGAGGAGCTGGCGCAGGCCGTCGTGGCGTTCGTGCGGGGGACCTAACCCCCTGCCCCCGGACGGGCCGTATGGCCTTCCCTGAAGGGGAAGGGGCGTCACTCCGGGCGGGCAGCAGGCCTCAGCCTGGGCGGGTGGCGCCCTGGGCCGCGGGGGCCGGCGCGTCGCCGTCCATGAAGTAGCGGACGCGCTCCTTCTTGAACTCCTTCGCGCTCCAGAGGATCTCGTAGTCGGCGACGCCGACGGCGCGCGACAGCTCTTCGACGATGGCGCGCACCTGCTCGTGCGATTCGCAGTGGATCATCGAGAAGAGCGGGTAGGGCCAGTCCTCGAAGGTGGGGCGCCAGTAGCAGTGGCTGACGCGGCTGTCGGCGGCGAGGCGCTGGCCGACCTCCTCGATGCGATCCTCGGGGACGCGCCAGCACGCCATGCCGTTGGCGCTGAAGCCGGCCTCGTGGTGGCGCAGCACGGCGGCGAAGCGCCGCAGGATGCCCTCGTCCCGCAGCGCGCGCAGCTTCTCGATCAGCACCGCCTCTTCCATGCCGAGCAGGCGCGCCTCCTCGGCCCACGGCCGACTGACCAGCGGCAGGTCCTCCTGGCAGACGCGGATGATCGCCTTCTCGCCGGCGGTCAGCGGGCGCCGGGGGCCCTTCGGGCGTGCGGCGCGTGGCTTCGCGTCGGTCGTGCGCTCCACCATGTCGTACTCGACGGCGATCTTGAAGAGCTTCTTCGCCGGCAGCACGATGTGGCGCGTCGCCCCCGCGGCTTCGGCGAGGCGCGCCACCTCCGCCTCGAAGTCGCGCTCCCGCGGCGCCGCCATCACGAACCAGAGGTTGAATCGATGCTCGCGCGCGTAATTGTGGCTGACGGCGGGGCACGCCGAGATCACCGCCGCCGCCGCGTCGAGGCGGCCGGGTGGCACCGAGACGGCGACGAGCGCGCTCCGGTAGCCGAGGCGGAAGACGTCGAAGATGGGACTCAGGTGGCGCAGCACGCCGGACTCGCGCAGCGCCCGGGCGCGGGCCAGCACGTCGTCCTCGCTGACCCCCAGCTCGTCGGCGATCTGCGCGAACGGCCGCTCGACGAGGTCGATCGAGCCCTGCAGCGCGTTGAGCAGTCTGCGGTCGGCAAGTTCCAGGTCAGCCATCGATTCCGTCCCAGGCGCCCGTTAGGAGTAGCGCTCTTCCGCCCACGGGTCGCCGTGCATGTGATAGCCGTACATCTCCCAGAAGCCGGGTTGCTCGTCGTCCATGAAGACGAGGCCGCGCACCCACTTGGCGCTCTTCCAGAAGTAGAGCTTCGGCACGACGAGCCGCAGGGGCCAGCCGTGCTCCTTTGTGAGCGGCTGGCCGTTGTGCTGGTGCGCCAGGAGCACATCGTCGTCGAGCAGCTCGGCCAGCGATACGTTGGTCGTGTAGCCGCCGAAGCTGTGCACCATCACGTGCCTGGCCGCCGGCTTCGGCCGGACGCGCTCCACGAGGTCGCGCACGCGCACGCCCGTCCAGTCGTTGTCGAACTTGCTCCAGTGCGTCACGCAGTGGATGTCGCTGCGCAGCGTCGTCTGCGGCAGCGCGAGGAACTCCTCCCACGTGAAGTGGGCCTCCTCATCGACGAGGCCGACGAGCGAGAACTTCCACGTCGCCAGGTCGATGCCCGGGATGCTGCCGTACTGCAGCACCGGCCAGCCGTCGGTCAGCTTCTGCCCCGGCGGCAGCCGGTCGCCGAAGCGCGCGTGGTCCTCCTTCGCGCGGCGATTGAAGAGGTCGAGAGCCATCGACAGCCCCTCCCTGAAGGGAATGTACTCGTATCAAGGTAGCACGCGGGCTCGCAGCAGTCCTGCGCAAATCGGCCCACGGGCCGGGCGCGCCGGTGGCACCGGACGCTGGAAGATGGAAGGTAGACGGTGGAGAGGCGGGCAATGCCCCGGACGGCCGTATGGCCGGCCAGACGGCTCGCATGGGACGGGCCCGTATGGTGCGGTTCGCGCACAACCCCGCGCGGGCTGGAAAGCCCGCGCTACGACGGGATCGTATCGGGCGGTTCGCGCGCGACCCCGCGCGGGCTGAAGGCCCGCGCTCCGAGAGTGCACGGGTAACGTTTCATCCGCGGGGGTAACGCCAGCGGCCATGGAGCAACGTAGGGGCACAACACCTTGTGCCCCTACGCGCCGAGCACGTCGGACGTCACTGGCTGGTGATGCAGATCAGGTTTGGCTTCTTCAGCAGGTCCACGTTGTCCGTCGGGCAGCGTTCCGATGCTGGAATGGGTTGTTCCAGCGAGGCGTAGAGCTTCACGTAGGTGCCGTCGGACTGGTA
>JAKAMA010000197.1 GCA_021813085.1 Chloroflexota bacterium
CCGTCTCGCGCGAGCTCGAGCTGACGCTCCGGTACGCCCAGGGGCTCTTCACGAAGTACCGCGGCCTCGCCCGCGCGCTCTACATCGACGGTGCGCCGCCGGCCTTCGGGCAGATGCTGCGCCAGCTCGACCTCGCGCGCACGCTCGAGGCGGTCGCCGCCGGCGGCCGCGCCGCGTTCTACGAGGGCGCGATTGCGCGCCGCATCGCCGAGGGCGTGCAGGCCGCCGGCGGCTGCATGAGCGCCGGCGACCTCGCGCAGCACCGCGCGGACGTGCTGGAGCCGCTGTCGACGGAGTATCGCGGCTACACGGTCTACGAGACGCCACCCAACTCGCAAGGATTGATCCTGCTCGAGGAGCTGAACATCGTCGAGGGCTTCGACCTCGCAGGCATGGGGCATCTGTCGGCGGAGAGCGTGCACGTCATGGTGGAGGCGAAGAAGCTGGCGTTCGCGGACCGGCACCGCTTCGCCGGCGACCCCGCGTCCGTGCGCTTCGAGCCGTCGATGCTGCTCTCGAAGGAGTGGGCCGCGGCGCGGCGCGCGGAGATCGACCCGCGGCGCGCGCGGCGCGACGCGGACGCCGCCGCGTCGTCGGACACGACATCGTTCGTCGTCGTGGACGGCGAGCGCAACGTCTGCTCGTTCATCCAGAGCATCTTTGCGCACTTCGGCTCAGCCGTGGCGATCGAGGGCACCGGCATCATCATGAACAACCGGATGTGCGGCTTCTCGCTCGACCCGGCGAGCCCGAACGTGCTGGCGCCCGGCAAGCGCACGATGCACACGCTGAACACGTACCTGGTCTTCCGCGACGGCACGCCGTACATCGCCGGCAACACGCCGGGCGCCGACTACCAGGTGCAGACCAACCTGCAGGTGCTGACCGCCATCATCGACTACGGGCTCGACGCGCAGGCGGCGGTCGATGCGCCGCGCTGGGGCGACAGCGCCGGCGAACTGCTCGTCGAGGCGGGCGTCCCCGCGGCGACGCAAGCCGACCTGCGCAGCCGCGGCCATCGCGTGCGGGAGATCACGCGCGAGGCCAGCCCGACGGGACGCGCGCAGTGCATCATCATCGACCCGGCGACGGGCGCGCTGGCCGGCGGCAGCGACACGCGCGGCGAAGGGTCGGCCGCAGGCTGGTGATCGGGGCTGCGCCGTGAGGCGCAAGTGCCTACGGAAACTGGATGTTGGAGAGGGCAGCACAGAGGCCCGGGTGTGCAACCCGGTTCCCTGTACCGTCTGCGGCTGTCCCGCCGCCAGGCGACCGGGCGCGGCCGGGTTGCGCTGGCGCGAGCGGTGACGTGACGGCGCGGGCCGACGTGCCGCGTGCAACGCGAAGAGGCCCTCGCTGTTGCGAGGGCCTCTCTGTGTTCCCTTGCGGCCGCCGTCAGGCGACCGGGCGGACGTTGATGGCGCGGCTGCGGCGCGGGTCGCGCTCGTCGGCGGCCTTGTCGAACTCGACCGTCTGGCCTTCGTTCAGGTCGTCGAACGAGCCGCTCTGGACGGCCGAGGTGTGGAAGAAGATGTCTTCGCTCGCGCCGTCCGGGCGGATGAAGCCGAAGCCCCGATCGCGCGCCATCCGCTTAATCTGTCCTGTTGCCATGGGTGTACCTCCTGCACGCCGTGTGTCGTTTGTTCGTTGCCCCCGCCACGTGGCGGGCGAATCACGGCGTATTCCACGTCCTAACACCACGCACGAATGCTGGCGACCTCGTACCGTCTGCGTCGTCGTGTGCGTCGGAAGAACCGTGGCGTACAGGAGACTGCGATGAGAGGATTTACGCCCCCACCATACCAGACCGCCGCCCGCCCCGCAATGGGCGTGTACTCGTCCGGTACATCCCGCTACAGGGACCTCCTCTCGCTGGTAGACTGCCGGGAGGGCTTGGGGAAGCGCGCGGTGGCCGCAGGGCCGGCGCCCGTTTCCTGGTTCTGGTGGTCTTCGAGCCAGGCAAGCGGCGTCGGCTGCCCGAGCGGCGGTGCGCGGGCCGTGTGCGTCGCTCGACGGCCGGATGGCCGAATGGACCGGGCCGCCAGCGCCGTCAGCGCCCGCAAATCAGGACGACCGGAACTGGCCGTAAGCGTGTGCGCGGCCTAGAATACTGTCCGTTCACCAACACCGGTGAAGGCAGAGGAGACGGCCATGCCACGCCGAACCGCCCGCAACGGGACCCACACCACCGCGACCTACACCTTCAGCTTCCAGGCGCAGTACCCGAACAAGCCCGGCATGCTCGCACAGATCGCCGCGGCGGTCGGCGACTGCGGCGGCAATATCGGCGACATTGACGTCGTGCGCTCGACCGGGACGACGATGCTCCGGGAGATCAGCGTGCAGGCGCGCGACAGCGACCACGCGCAGGAGATCGTCGCACACGTCAAGGCGACCAGGGGCGTCACGGTACGCAGCGTCCAGGACCGGGTGTTCCTGAGCCACAAGGGCGGCAAGATCGAGATCCGCAACAAGGTGCCGGTGACGAGCCGCCGCGACCTCTCCGTCGTGTACACGCCGGGCGTCGCGCGCGTCTGCCTGGCGATCGACCGGGAGCCGGAGGCGGTCTGGTCGCTGACGATCAAGGGGAACACCGTGGCCGTCGTCACGGACGGTACGGCCATCCTGGGACTCGGCGACCTGGGGCCGAAGGCGGCGATGCCGGTGATGGAGGGCAAGGCGATGCTCTTCAAGACGTTCGGCGGCGTCGATGCCTGGCCCATCTGCCTGGACACCAAGGACCCGGACGAGATCGTGAACATCGTCAAGAAGATCTCGCCCGGCTTCGGTGGCATCAACCTCGAGGACATCTCCGCCCCGCGCTGCTTCCAGATCGAAGAGCGGTTGAAGCAGGAGTTGGACATCCCGGTCTTCCATGACGACCAGCACGGGACGGCGGTCGTCGTGCTGGCGGCGCTGCTCAACGCGCTGAAGATCGTCAAGAAGGAGCCGCAGGACCTCAAGGTCGTCGTGTCCGGCGTCGGCGCTGCCGGCGTGGCTTGCACGAAAATCCTGATGTCGGCCGGCGTCAAGAACATCGTCGGTTGCGACCGCTCGGGGATCATCTACAAGGGCCGCGGCGAGGGCATGAACTTCATGAAGGACTGGTTCGCGGACAACACGAACCGGGAGTGCGTGAGCGGCTCGCTGAGCGACGCGATGGAGGGGGCGGATCTCTTCCTCGGCGTCTCAGCGCCGAAGATGCTGACGGTGGAAGACGTGAAGAAGATGAACCGTGACCCGATCATCTTCGCCATGGCCAACCCGACGCCCGAGATCATGCCCGAGGAAGCCGGCGGCTACGTGCGGGTGATGGCGACGGGGCGCTCCGACTACCCGAACCAGATTAACAACGTCCTCTGCTTCCCCGGCCTCTTCCGCGGCGTGCTCGACGTGCGCGCGCGGGAGATCAACGAACCCATGAAGCTCGCCGCGGCGGAAGCGATCGCGGCGGCCGTCGGGAAGGGCGAGCTGGGGCCCGAGTACATCATCCCGAGCGTCTTCCATCCCGGCGTCTTCAAGGCCGTCGCACGCGACGTCGCGCACGCCGCGATCGAGACGGGCGCCGCCGAGCGCCCGGAGAAGGCGAAGACGATGGTGTTCGTGTAGGAGCAGCACGCACCGCGAACGCGAAGACCCGCGGGCCTTCGCGGCATCTCGGCCGGACTGCCAGGGACGTAGCTGCGGAGCTTCAGCTCCGCCCTGCGACGGCCTCGCCCAGAGTCAACGGATCAACGTGATCGCGGTTCGCGCCACGGCGCGCCGCGTCCTTCCGCGCTTCCCCGATAGCCGCGCGCCGTCAGTTCCGCGGCGGGTCGAGGAAGACGCGCATGTTCGGGTCCATGCGCTCGCGGCGGTCGCCGAGGCCGGCAACCGTCAGGCGCTGCATGTACTCGTTCGCCTGCCGCTTCTGGAGCGCCAGGAACTTGCTGAAGCCGTCGTCAAAGTTCGCCTTGCCCTTGCCGAGCAGCAGGATCAGCGCCTCGGCGACGGCTGGGCCGAAGGTGCCGGTCTGCGGGTCGGCGTTCTCGGCTGTGTCGAAGTACCCGTGGATCTCCTCGCGACGTTCGGGCTCGGTCTCGAGCACGTACTTGAGGTGCATGACACCGAAGCCGAGGTGACGCGACTCGTCCTGCGCGCAGAGCCGGAAGATGCGCTTCTCAACGTCGCTGTTGGCGACGAGTTCACCCATGCGGAAGAGGCTCTGGACGAACCCTTCGGCCTGCACGTGCATGATCGACGACATCTCGGTGAAGTCCCGCGCGTTGATGATCGTGCGCAGGCCGGACGTGGGGCTGGACTGCAGCAGGCCGCCGCCGTTGACGAGCGCGCGCTTGCGGAAGACATCGAGGTGGCGCGCCTCGTCCATGATCTGGCTGGCGAGGAAGAGCTTAGTCTCGAAGTGGTCGTTCGAGATCTTCGGCAGCCACTGCGAGGGCGTATCACCGGCGATGAACTCTACTTCGGTCAGGAACGTGCAGAGCTGGCACATCGCGTACTCGATCTCGTCGGGCAGGGGTGCGACCTCGTGCCAGGGGATGTCGGTGGCGCTGCTCCACTGGCGCTGCACGGCCTCCTCGTAGAGCAGCGTCGCGTTCTGCGACCAGACGCTGCCCGCATCGCGGATGTGGTAGCCGGTGTGCGGGACGCCATCGCGGGCGGCGGCGCCGCGCGGGCGGGCGTCCTGCGCCTCGCTCTGCGCGGGCACGCGGCCGTACGAGCCGATGTTCACCTCGTCGAGCGTCAGGCCGCGCTTGCCGGGCCGCGCCCGCATCCCCCACTCGCTGTGGGCATTGAGCCAGCTCAGGTCAACGGCGGGCGCTTCCGTCTCGCTCGTCTGCGCGCGGTGCAGAAGATCCTGGTCGATCGCCATGGCGACGCTCCTCTCAGCGGACCGGCATCACTCCGGTGCCGGCAGCGATCCGAGTATAAGAATAACCCGCACGATGTCAAGGATTCCGGAGGCTGGCGGTCAGCGCTCGGGGGGCGGCGCCGATTCGTGGCGGGCGACGAGCCGCTCCGCGAGCTGCATGCCGTAGTAGCACGGGATCGAGAGCAGGACGATCGGGATGCCGATGATCACGCCCTTGACGCCGACCAGCATGATGAAAAGCCCGAAGGAGATCGAGAGCCCCATGCCGAGCACGGCGATGATGCGGATGATGGCAATGTACGAGGGGACCTGCGGGCCACCGGCGGCCGCCTCTCCGGCGGGCTCGTCGTCCTCTTCGTCGTCCTCGTCCGGCTCGATGCTGTGCTCATCCGCGTCCGTCATTGCGGCGTCATGGTAGCCGCGGCGAGGATCAGGCGGAAATGGGGGTCGGGGCCGTCGACCCCCTGCGCCCCCCAACGGCCCTGCCGCCGAAGCGGAC